>CAJQQR010000123.1 GCA_905480545.1 uncultured Pirellulaceae bacterium | reverse complement strand
AGGAACAATCTAAAAGCCGCGGCGGAAATTCACAGCAGAAAAAATCCTCCTCTCAGCAAACCAAGTCAAAGTCTGATTCGCGGTCCGATTCGAGAGCCTCACGCAAAGCGTCCGGCAAACAATCTGGCGGCAAACAATCTGGCGGCAAACAATCTCAACAAAGCAAATCTCAACAAAGCAAATCTCAACAAAGCAAATCGCAGAGAAACAAATCGCAGGGAAACAAATCCCAACAAAACAAACAAAAAAACGCCAAGCAACCCACCAAGTCTTCATCCGAGAATCGAAAATCCGGAACGAATAGAGGCAAGTCACAAAACGCACAAAAGTCTGATTCACGAAATGCGAAACCAGACCCGAAACAGACTGATCAGAAAAACGAATCCAAACAATCAAACGAGCAAAATCAAACGGAAAAAAGTCGCGATTCAAGCGGTGACAATTCTGAGAAAACTTTAAAAAACAGCAAGGAACAAAGTAAAAATCGGCAAAAATCCGATTCAAAGGGCAAGAGTGCTGATGCGAAATCTTCGTCCGGTCGGAGTAAATCGTCAGAGAACGAGTCGGATGAAAAGTCGACAAAAAGCAACAATTCCAATTCCACCAACAGCAGTTCCTCGCAGTCCAGTTCAATGCGAGTACCGTCCTTTTCTGGCATCATCTGGATCGTTCAGGTTTTGTTTTGGGTGGTTGTTGCAATCGCGATTCTGTATTTTGCTTGGCGATATCGCAAAGAACTTTATGAGAGTTGGCTGAATTTTCTCGAAGATTTACGGAATTTTTGGGCAAGCTTGTTTGGTAAGAAAACCCGAAAGCATGATGGCGATCGCCGTGATGCGAAACCAACCGGTCCAACGGAACGGGCGGTTTCTTTTTCCGATTTTTCAAATCCATTTACGGGCGGACAAGCGTCCTCAATGTCGCAGGCTCAATTAATTAAATACACGTTTGAAGCCCTTGATGCTTGGGGGCGAGAGCGGGGAATCACGCGAGGAGAAGACGAAACTCCGCATGAATTCGCGATCGCCCTAACGGGGCTTGATAAATCAATTGCTCGACAGGCCAAGATTCTGGCCGACCACTATTGTGCCATGGCATTTTCTCAAGACCCAACAATCGATCCCGTAATTCCTCAGCACCTGTCCAATTTATGGAAAAGCATGACTGGGGAACCTGTTTCCAAACAAGCATTGCAACCAGCATAGTGTTTAGAACCGTCTTGCAGTCCGTTGACAAGCAACTGATTGCGTCAGTTTCGAAACGACTTCTGGACGCGTCGCGTTTTTGCGAGACAAGCTCGCGCCTCCTGCTTTTTCAATTCTTCGCAACATTCCGTTTACCGCTCTCTTTTTTTCGATACGATTCGATAAAATGGGAGCAAACTACTCCTGCATGTTGGTAGCGTTTCTTTGATACAAATCAATAATCTTCATTTTCACTACGGCAATCGCGGCTTTGCGGTGCACATTGATCGATTCGAAATTTCGAGTGGTGAAAAGATTGCGATCGTTGGACCGAGTGGATCGGGCAAGACAACGTTGCTCGATCTTTTGGCAGGAATTCGTTCACCAACAGCCGGTGAGATCATTTTCAACGACGTCAACCTGCACGAATTAAACGATGCTCAGAAACGCAAATTTCGTGCCTCGAAAATCGGATTGGTATTTCAAGAATTTGAACTGGTCGAATACTTGACCGTCAACGACAACATTCTTCTGCCCTATTTAATTAACAAACAAATCAAACGGCCACCAAAAATCAATAATCGAGTTGTCGAATTGGCTCGATCAGTTGGAATCGAGGATAAACTTTCACGAAAACCACTACGACTTTCGCAAGGCGAAAAACAACGCGTTGCGATTTGCCGTTCTTTAATCCATCAGCCAGATTTATTGTTGGCGGATGAACCAACGGGGAATCTGGATGCAGCCAATAAACAAAAGATCGTTTCACTGTTGATCGAACAGGCTGAACGGGAACAGTCAACGTTAATTGTAGTGACTCATGACCAAAGTCTGATCGACAGGTTCGATCGTATTGTCGACATCTCGGAATTCGGGAACTAGTAATGGATTCTCTAATCTATTTGGCTGTGAAGTATGTATGCCACTACTGGGTCAAATCCGTGATTCTAGTGTTGTGTATCACGTTGGCAATTTTTCTGCCCGTTGCTGGCACGGCCGTGCTGGATCAGGTTCAATTACAATTGAAATCTCGGGCGGAGTCGACGCCCAAAGTGATTGGTGCAAAAGGAAGTCGATTCGACCTGACCTTGCATGCATTGTATTTTGACGTCGTGCCACCGGAGACAATCCGTTACGAGGTTGACAAAACGGTCCGCGACTTCGGCTACGGTCGTGTGCTGCCCATCTATCGAACCTATCACATCGGTGAGGACAAGACGCCGATCGTTGGTATTACGCTCTCCTATTTTGATTTTCGAAATCTGCAAATCGCGGATGGAGATTTTTTCGGCCGAATCGGGCACTGCGTACTTGGTTCGAAAGTTGCGAAACGCCTACAAAAATCGGTCGGCGACGATTTTGTTTCACAGCCGCAGCGTGCCGAGGATATTACAAGTTCCGGCAATGTAAAATTTCAGGTCGTCGGAATTTTAAGTCCATCTGGAACCAGTGACGATGATGTCGTTTTCGTCGATATCAAATCGTCGTGGATCATCGACGGATTCGGGCACGGCCATGAAGATGTTGAAACGGTTCAGGATCGCGATAAGCTCCTCAGTCGCGACGATAAACGTGCGATAGTGAACGAAAGCGTTGCAAAATTCATTGAAATCACCGATGAAAACATTGGCTCTTTCCACTTTCATTCCAGTCTGTCAAAGCTTCCGATTTCCGCACTGATTCTAGATCCAGTCGATGAAAAATCAGCTACGTTTTTGACTGATAAAATCAACGAAATTGACTACCTGCAAATTGTTGAACCTTCTGTCGAGATCGAGAAACTGATTGAAAAGATCTTTCGCGTGAAGACTCTGTTCAACATTGCGTCGGCGGCGATCTTCATTGTCACCGGGCTTTTTTTAGTGCTCAATACGTTGCTATCTATTCGACTACGGAGTCGAGAAATGATCACAATGTACAAAATCGGTTGCGGACGATTTACAATTCTCGGGCTGTTTGTTTGGGAGTACTTGATTGTCATTCTGTTGAGCGTTTTACTGGCACTGTTGCTCAGTACCATTACCGTTGAGTACGTTCAGCAGATGATTTTGCAAATGATTCGTTAGGAAAAACAATGATCAAACTGGATCAGGTATCAATTCAGTCAAAAATCGGCGCCTCACTATTTGTGTTGTGGATGGTGTTGATTCCGTCGTCTGCCTGTGCAAAGTCGGAAAACGGCCTTGGGTTCAACGGTAGCCTGCACCCGCAAACGGTCATCAAGGCCATTGCATTGGTTTCTCGAAAATCAGTTCTGATTCGAGCGGAAATCGTTGCGGATGATCTAGTGAAATTTCATTTCGTCGATTCGGATGACAACAAAGTCTATTCACAGAAAGCGTTGAAAGAGGCGATGATCAAGCATCAGGATTTGCTGGTGGAAAAAATTGTGATCCGAGACGTGGACGGCAAGAAGCTTGCAGGAAAATTCCACAATCTTGAACCATTTGAATTTCCAGATGCAGGAGTCGGCGAAGCCGATTTGGTTGATTACTTTGCGAATTACGAATTGGAATACGTCTTGGAAGAACCGCCAAGTCTGCTCACATTCGAACAAAATCTGGTGGACGAATTGACTTTTTTCCCCAGCGAAATGCATCTGGGTATTAAACAAATGGGCGTGGAAATTGGACAGGGATTTGTTTTGACGCCGGGCAACCCCGACACGGCGAATTTTGACTGGGAAAACCTCCCGCCTCCCAGCAATTCGACTGCGGAGCAATGGACCAAGTTCCGCAATCGCCAGGAGGAAATGCTACTGGGAATTACGAACTTTCGTAGTGTCTATTCGGTCATTACGATTTCTCGAAACGAAGTCCGCCATGAGGTTGTGATTCCGCTACCCATTTTGGCAAGGACAACCGAAATCGAGCGAGAAGAAGAAAGTTTTCTAACGATTGGGGAACAAGACAAGGTCAAAGAAAAACTGAAGCGACTGCTGACAGGCGAAATTCCGTTGATGATTGATGGTGTTGAGGTGCAACCCATCTTCGACCGAGTCGAGTTCGCAGGACTGCGCATCAAGGACCTGGGCGCTTCGCTTGAACGAAAAACGGTCAGCATGGTCAATGGCCGAGTCCTGTTTACGATTCGCTATCCAACGAAGTCTGTCCCCAAACAAGTAATTGCTGAATGGAATTATTTTCCGCCACAAATTCGTCGAGTTGAATCAAAGATCGTTTACGATGAAAACTACGAGGAATTCCAATTCACTAAACTGAACAAGTTGAAGAGCGATGAAACAGTCAACCTGAATCGCTTCACGTGGAATAACACGTCTGACCCCGGCGAATTTTCGATTGCTAACATTCCGTTCAGTGATCCTGTCAAAAAGTATTCAGTGTCGGCAATTTCGACCCTGGCTGCAGGCCTATTGGTTCTATCGGGATTGATACTTTTTTTCACCCAATCTTCGGTCAAACTTCAAGTTGGCTCTGTTTTGTTTTGGCTGATTCTTGCAGGACTTGGATCGAATTTTTCAAAATTCGAATTTTCCGATCCTCTCGCGCCCAAATTCTCGGTTACCGACGAAGAGGCCAAGCGAATTGCCGAATCCTTAGTTCGAAACGTCTATCGTGCCTTCGATTACGGTGAAGAAGAGGAAGTCTATACTGCGCTTTCCCAAAGCGTTAATGGCGAATTACTGAACAGCATTTACCTGGATGTCCAAACAATGCGTCGCATTCAAGAACAGGGTGGTGCTTTCGCCGATATTCGGCAGGTCGAATTTTCGAATGGCAAAAAAGAGAGCGATACGGAAGATAACGGCTTCAAATTTAAATCTGATGTTTTGATTAGCGGATTGGTTGGGCACTGGGGGCATTTTCACGAGCGAATCAACTCTTTGACTTGTGAATATTTAATTCAACCAATCGATGGCTCGTGGCGAATCGTTTCGAGAAATGTTGTCGATTCCCAAACGCCGAAAACTCAACGAGCGAAATTGAAAAAGGTGGAGCCGTCACAAGGAATCTAGGCTGCTTCAGAAAAACCGATTCGCGGCGACTCGATCCGTTCACAATCATGAAATCGATTGGAATCACGTTGGATCGACCAGCCAAATCGACGATCCATTCCTTTTACCACTTTGGACAAAACGGTCGACGCTTGACCACTACACAATTTCGTCGCTTGCGCCCTCCCCGTTTTTTACAAATCACCATTCGTTTGTTCCAGAAATGCCGATGGCACTTCTCGGATCTTATTCCGAAGGATCTGACGCAGAATTCGGCTGTGCTTCGGCAATCTCTGCAACATCGAGAGCATTGGTCTCAGGTGCGTTGATCCCCTTGCGAATCGCAATGACTGCCGGCGAGTATTCACGGATATTCCAAGATTGTGATTCAGGGAGCAAAGACTGGTCAAATCGTGCATCGCTTTCAACGACCATCAAACTGCCTGGAGGGCAAAGTTCCGAAAGCGATGAAAGCATGTTCATCAACTCATCGCATCGATCAACGTAAAAATCGTAGGGTGGACAGCAAAAAATGGCCCATGGATGCTCAAGCAGACTGGCTGGCCAATCGCCAGAAAGCCGCGGTGAGACTGAGTTTCCCGACTGAATTTCTTTCCTGAACTGTCGCCCCCAATAAAACGTATCAGAACCAGCAATTGTGCAGTTATCAGTTGCGCCTAACGTTTCCACATTTTGGCGGATAATCTTCGTTGTCGGGACATGTCTTTCGATCAGCAATGCATGAATCGACCCTCGACTGATTGCTTCCAAACCGACGACGCCGGTTCCAGCGAATAAATCGATTGCAATGGTATTATCGAGATAACCACCAACGAGATTGAACAGTGCCTCACGAATACTGTCCTTCATCGGTCGCGTGACCTTATCACCAGAATAAACCAGTGATTTACCCTTGAATTCGCCACCGATGACTCTCACACATCCTTTGGCGGTCTCAGGACGTGTGGATCGCCATTTGTCTAAATCGCGGCCTTTTTTATTGCGTGGCATATTGGGCTAATGTAACTTCGGATCGGTTTCAAAATCTACCATTCCGTTATACTGTGTAAAGTTAAGAATCACATCCACCAAATTGAATCTGAAATGATTTTCACAAGGCAACATCATCTGATCATCCGTGCGGCGTGCACGTTATTTGCGTTTGGTTTGGTCCAAAACCTGACGCTTCATCATGTCCAGTCCCAGGATGGCGAGGCGGAGTTTCAGGCCAGACTCGAAGAGTGGCGTCAGATCATCATTGACGTACAGGTCGTCAAACTTGAGTGCACGCTGGCAGAGACAATCGAAAAGAGTGCTGAACTGCGGGAAAAGTATCAGCAACTTCGGAAGACCGGTGATGAAAAAATTGATGAATTGAAACGCGCCGCCGCAAAGGCGTTTCGAGAGAAACCCCGACGCGGAACGGTCTATTTCGATTTCCTGCGGAATTCGTTAAGGATGGACATTGAAATCCGCGAGGATATGGTTAACGCATTAATCATGGCGGAAGCCCTCGATACCAAACCGATCAGTGAACCCGACATTGCGCAAATGGTTGGTGTGACGATGTACTATCACCAGAAATTTGATCGAGCGGAAGAACTGCTGAAGTATTCTCAGTCTCGCAATAGTGATCGTGATTTCTCGAACGAGTTGAAATTAATCCCAAGGTTAAAAGCGAGTTGGGAACGGGAACTCAAGCTTCGTGATAAAGACTTGAAAGCCAAGTTGCCACGAGCGATCGTAGAGACAACCAAAGGAACGATCGTATTTGAGCTTTTTGAGGACGAAGCTCCGAATACGGTCCGTAATTTTGTGTCCCTCGCAGAGCAGGAATACTACAACGGTTTAGAATTCTTCGATGCATTGCCGTTTAAGAGAACGATTACAGGATCACAGAGCAATAACCTCGATGTGACAGGACGACGGATTGCGAATGAAGGCCTTGACCCTGATAAACGGCGTGACAATTTTCGCGGCACACTCAGCGCTATTGCATTAAAAGATTTGGGGTTGGTAGACGGTGGCCTAATTTTAATTTCGTTTGCCCCTAACACTCAGGGCAAGCCGGGAAGCTATTGCAACTTCGGAAGGGTCCTTACGGGATTCGACGTCTTGGACAAATTAAATCGGCACGAAGACATCAAGGGTGAAGCAATCGAGGACTTCAAGGCTGACAAAATTGTAAAAATCACCATCGAAAACAAGCGTGAACACGATTACAAACCGGTTTTTCCTGAGGATCGTTAAGAATCCGAAAACACACCATGTTACATGCCGCTGATTGAGACAGGCGGAAAGACACGGTGTCTCCGTTCAATTACTTTAGTCCCGTCAACGTTTTATTGAATGGATATTTTGAAAAGCCATCGACGCCGACTCTTGCCGTTTTCTCAAAGTCGATTGTGCCTTTCAGTCTTCGTGTTGCAGTGGGCGAGTCAAAAGCCGATTCAAGTCGCTGTGCTTTTGATGTGCACTTGCATTTTTTCGTCACGCATTTTGGCAGACGAAATCGTGCTGCGTAACTTGGACGTCCTACCCGATGTTATCGTTAAGCAAGTGGATGCTGACGGAATTCGGCTGGAAGACGGGCGGCTGATCTCGTTGGCCGCGATCAAGAACGCATCCCTTTCCAAGCAAACGGAATTCGATCAACTTTTCGAAACACTTGGCGAGCCGCTTTTTCGAATCCGAATTCGCCTTGAGCGAAAAGATCACGAAAGCCTTGACGATTCGCTCGCCAAACTACTTCCTGTTTACGAAAACCGCACAAGCCAATCGGCCGCTTTGGTCCAGGTTGCAAACTTTTGGCATCATATTGAACAAGGCAATAATGCCTTGGCAATTCAATCGCATTTCCGATTATTCCAACTCTCACGACTGAATGCGGATAATGCCAGTTTTATCACGTCACTAACTGCCCCAGCGTCGTCCTCAGATGGATTATCGCCGTGGCTGGCACCGATTGATCTCGATAAGAAAACGATTGCTGAAAATTGGGTGTCGATCATTGAGTCGTACACTTCGTTGCCAACTCCCCATCCTTCTGGTTTGGACTACTATTTTTTCACAATGGCACAAGCTGGTGGCGTCAACGTGCCATCGGAATTATTACCTGCAAAGTCAAAACTATCGACTGCGGAACAACGCGATCTCACCGCCCACAACCTTCTCATAAATTTACGCAGCGATAAAACGCCAACACAATCCGATATCAACGCGGTGCTTCAAACATATTTGAGTGAAGGTTCACACAATGGGCTTTCACCAATTCGACGTGCAACCGGCCTCTACTTTCATGGCAGACTTCAGCTTTTGAGTGAAGAGATTCCCAAAAGCGACGGTTTGCTTAACCTGTTACGCGTTCACTCGGAAATTGGTGACGCGGCACCTTCGATTTCAGCGGCTGCCCTGTCGGATACTGAACGATTCCTACGTGACAAGCTACCTGCGAAAGATGCAAAAACCATTTCAAAGGAATTATTATCACGATATCCGTCGTCTATTTTTGCAAAACGCTTTAGAATGGCGGAAGAGAAATAACACCCCATTGGCAAATGTCACATTAGGTTCAACGCCGTATTGATCGAAATCTCAAGGCGTATTTTTATGAATCGCACCGATGCTAGACGTTTTCATGGGGACCAAAGCAATCAATCGCGCAGAGTAACCATTGACGAACCTATCGACGTCAGTGGATCAAATACGGAACAGCGACGGGGAGTGGACACCAGTGAACCGACTTTTTCTTGTCTCAAGACTTTTTATCATCGCGGTTTTTTCGATCGTTTTGATATTTTCGTGGCAGAATCTTTCCAACCATTCCGGTGCGTTTGCACAGGAGACAACGAGCGATTCAACGGCTGCTGAGTCGAGTGATTCAGATGCAGCAAATTCTGATTCGGCAGAATCGACAAAGCCCGTCGCCGGTCGCTCACTTTTTGGAATGGCTTTTGCCGGCGATCTCTTCGGTGTCGGTATCGTGATCGTCATCATCTTGCTGTCAATTGTCAGTGCGTTTTTCGTGATCGAACATGCGATTACCATCTCGAAAAACAAATTGATGCCGGAGTACATCTTACTCGAATTAGAGCAGCGAATCGAAAGTGGACAGCTTTCTGAAGCGATTGAGTTTTGCCAAATGCCCGAGAACTACTGCATGACCAGTGACGTTATTCTTGCTGGGTTGGAGCGTTTTGAAGCCAGCGAGTTTGGATTCGCCGAATACAAGGCAGCGGTTGAAGAAGCGGGCGAAGACCACACCGGTGCGTTATATCGAAAAACGGAGGTCCTAGGCGTGATTGGTGCAATTGCCCCCATGTTGGGGCTAACCGGAACGGTACTTGGAATGATCACGGCCTTTAACATGTTGGCGGCAACAGATGGCACGGCTGAGCCTAAAGATCTGGCCGGGGGAATTGGCCAAGCCCTAATCACAACACTTTTTGGTTTGGTTGTCGCGATTCCGACAATGGTCGCTTATAGCTTCTTTCGAAATAAGATCGACTCAATTGTGGCTGAAGCAGGAAAACGCATTGAGAGGATCATGATGCCACTGGGACGCAAACGCTAACTGCTGGCAACAAAAGATCAACGCCGACATCGTCAACCCCGTATCAAACCATCTAACAGATCACTTCAACTCAACCATTTCGAAAATCTCAACCTTTCCCAAAATATAGTGCGACTGAAAAAGAACAAACGCTCGAACTCGATACAAATGGACTTAACACCCATGATTGATATCGTTTTCTTGTTGATCATCTTTTTCATTACCGTCACCCAAATCACGAAAGTGAATCAGGAAAAACTGCCGCTGCCCAACGTGACCTTCAACGAGGAACAAACAGTCACCAAAATCATTGTCAATGTTCGCGAAAACGGCGACATTGTCGTTGATGGAAAAGGGAAATCGCTGGCTCAAACGATCTATTACCTGGGACAACAAATCGAATTAAAAGGAAACGACCCAACTCAGGTTCGCGTCACCTTGCGTTCCGATTTTCGCGCTAAGGCGGCGACGGCTAAATCGTTGATTCGAGAAATGAAATCGCTGGGGTTATTCGCCATTCAGATAGGAGTCGAAGGGAAATAATGCGACTCTCCAGCCGAAAACGATCCGAAAACAAGATGGAACTGTCCAACACCGGGATGATTGACATCGTCTTTTTATTACTGGTTTTTTTCCTGGTCACCTCCAGTTTTATTCCGCCAGAAAAAGAAATCCGTCCAGCGATTGCGACCGAAAAAAAGAACTCCTCAAGGGCAAGCTCCGATTTCGAAAAAGCAATCGTCGAAATTGTCGCCGAGGGGAGCACCTTTTTGTACAAGCTAGGTGGAATCAAAACCTCGGATAAACAAGAGCTCCTTGAAAGCCTTCGAGCGTTTCCTAATAAAATAGACGGTGCTTTTGTAAAATCCGATGATGACGCCCCGTTTGATATGACAGCCCAAGCAATCAGCACTTGTAAAGAAGCCGGTTTCGTGGTGGTTACTTTTGTTGTTGAGGCGGATTAGGAGCATTCGCATGGCGCACGAAAGACCGCACCGTCAACGACTGTTTCCGCCTTTCGGATTCGGGATCGCCTTCGCGCTTTTTGCATTGCCAAATCCACCCGCGTTTTCCCAATCATTGTTGGATCCTGACAATTCGGCCATTCGACCGATCCAAGAGAAAACGCCTGAAGATCGACTTGGCCAGTTGCTTGATAGGCTTGACCTGAATCAACTTCGGGCAGCACATGTTGAAAACATTCTTGCGAGCACCTCCTCTGACGTAATTCAGCGCCAATTGCAAACAACACTGGCGGAACTTTATGTTGCGCAGTTGCAGGAATTCATCGAAGACCGAAATGAATTTTCGAGAGTATCAAAGCGTTTGGATGAATTAGAAGCAAAGGTCCCCACGCTTGCGTCACCAAAAACGCTCTTTCATCGATTTGAAACGAGCTTTCGACATGGCGAGTTTTTACTGGCAAGGTACCGCGAGGACCGACGACGCACCAGTGACTTATCCGATGCAGGATTGGTTTTTCGTGAGGTTGCTGAAAAGTTCGATGCACTTCAACAACGGTGCAATGATCGAATCAAGATCTTGGACGAAGCCGGTGATGAAGAATCGCGTCGCATGTCTGATATTGAAGTCGATAACCAACTCGACATGCTCAGCCAAATCAGCTTCAAGGCTGCGTACTACGCCGGCTGGTCGTTTTTCAACACTGGCATCTCCTCCGGTGACTCTCGCCTAGGGCAATCGAATTTTCGTCGTGCTCTGGTTTCATTTTGCCAGTTTTTGGACATCGATCCCGCTGACAACATTTCCGATTTAGATCCTGTTTTTCTGGAACTAAGTTTGCCACGAAATAGCCAAGCGTTTCTCGGAGTGGCTTTATCGTATTTGGCGATTGGACAAAACGGCGATGCCGACGATTGCTTCGAGATGCTTGCCGGCCCAGCAGGTTCCGATGAAATCAAATCGCAAATCGCTTTTTGGCAAATCCAAAGCCTGCTCGAATTTGGAAAAGTCGATGACGCTGCCTTGTTCGCAAATTCCTACTTGAGCCCCGAGGGCGGACTGAATCCAAGACAACAAGGACAACTTGCTTTGCTTGCCATTCGGTTTGTATATGCGACGAGTAAACGGACCGACAAACTGGAAAACCTCGGCATGCTCGGATTCAAAACGCTTGCTCAGCTGCGTCAATTTCAATTGACATCTAAATTAATCGACGATTACAAAACCGTTTTGCCGCGACCGTCGTTTTATTCTGACTGGGTGACCGGACAATACCTTTACTTTGTCGCAGAAAAATCGGGCGACGCAGCGGATTATCACGCTGCCGCCAATCGATTGCAACTCGCCGTTCAACAAGAAACCGGAATTCCAATCATCGATGTCGAGCGTTGCCGAAACAAACTTGGCTGGGCCTACTACAAAGCAGGGAGATATCAGAAGGCAGCAGATTGTTTCGAACTGGTATTTGGGCGGATAGCGAGACTAGAACCCAGCGTCGCCGCCTCGGCAGCGTGGCTCCAGCACGATTGTTACCTCAAGCAATCCGATGGCAAACCACGGCAAGTCGCTCACGCGCTTAAAATCCTTGAAGACTTAGTCAGTCGATTTCCCGAATCCGAATTGGCGCAAAAAGCACGCCTGCAAATCGTAAAATTAAGGCAAACCAGCCTTGATCCCAATGAGGCAATTGAACGATTAAAAGAAGTCGTCAATACATCGCCCAAGGACAACGTGGCCAAGTACGAGTTATGCTTGGCTTATTACCGTTCCTTCCTGGAGAAAGTGAAATCGGGAGCGGAAACACTCAACGAAGAAAATGCCTTGACCGAGTCAATGCAACAAATTGAGCCAGACTTCAAACGACTTTCAATCCCACAGCAACTGAAAATCATATTGATCAAGATTGATCTCGCCGAAAGAAATACGGCATTGGACGTGGACATCAAATCAATGTTTGACAATGCGTTTTTGCTCGAGAAGGAAATTGAAAACACAACCCTCAAGGCCGAACTTCGTTACCGTGCTTACCAGTTTGAAAAACGAAGAAGTAATACAAGCGAAATGATTCGTCACATGGATTGGCTGATCCAAAACGGCGATGGGTCAAATTATCAGGCAGCCGTTTTAGTCACACGCGCTACGCAAATCGAAAAGGAGTTAAAGAACGTTGACACAGCCCCTGAACGAAATCAACTTTATGCCGAAGCAATCGAGGTCTACAAAAAACTCGTAAATTCGAACGGCATTGACGTCGCCAGCATTCAATCGAACAACAATGCGCGCGTGGCGGTTTCCCGGTTGGCACAATTGATGACCCTTACCGGGAAAAAAGCGGACGCGTTAGGTTACCTGGAGATTCTGGTTGCCTCGGCCCCCACGAACGCTGGATACCTACGTCGCTATGGAGTGTTGTTAATTGAACAAAAGCAGTATCGCAAAGCAGTCGATATTTGGAGAAAGTTGGTTGCCGGGTTAAAAAAGGATTCCCAGCCATGGTACGAGGCGAAATATTCGGTTTTCAAATGCTTGGCTGAAACAGCTCCGAACCAAGCCATCCAACCATTGAAACAGTTTTTGGTTCTTTATCCCGATCCACCGGGTGACTGGAAAGAAAAGTTCTTGCAATTGCAAACGCAGTTGGAAATCGAATAGTAAGAAAAATCCATGCCGGCCCCCCTTCCACCCAAACCTCCAAATTCTGATCAGGTCGATCCGCTATTGGAATCGCTGCTGGAAAACGCGCGGCCAATTCTTGCGAAGGAACGGGGCCTCAATCAAAAAAGCCGCATGAAGATTCAGGCGATCGGGCGCCAAATGAAAATCCCCGCTGCAGTGATTGATCAAGCCATTCAGATTTTGCATGGTGCTCCGCCCGTTCAAGGCAGCGAAGTCTCAACGTATGAATCGAATTATGCAACGATTATGCGTGAAAAAATCTCGGAAATCCCCGGTGGTATTCTCACCACAAAAATCGAAGAAAAAGCGATTTCAATCGGCGTCCGCAAGTACCAGTTATCAGAGGTTCAGGCCCGGCGAATCGTTCGACAAATTGCCGATGAAGTCAGCATCCCACGCGTCTCATTGAACGCAGCGGAACGGCATGTCGAACAGGAAATTGCCGAGGTGATTGGCGAAGAGACGTGGATTACTGGCGAAAAAAAAGAACGCCTATTGAAAAACGCGAAACGGTTGGGGATCGCATCAGATCAAGTGAAGTCGATGATCCAGCGGCACCTCCAATTCAACTTCCAACAGGTGAGAAACGAACGAAAGTTCACAGACCGCCTGTGGGTGGTCGCCGCCTGCATCGTGGTTTTTCTTGGTTTCGGTCTGTTTGTGTACACTCAGCTGCAGCCAAGAAAAAACGAAACCGAAACGACTGCAAAGCAAAAGAACGAAAAAGATTCAGTTTCGAAGAAAATATCGGCTGGAGAGCGAGAACCCAAATCTCCGGATTGGTGGGACGACGACCTAAAAGTTCTATTGCAAAAAACAAGATTGCGAGTGAATGGTTTTTCAGAAGTCCATGATCGAATGAAAGGTGCCTCACCCACGAACAGGGCAAAGCTGTATCAAGATTTGTTGAGGCTTGATGAAGGGCAATTGAACTCTCAAAGCATCCGAGAACGGATCCAGCTCTTATTACCTGCACTTTTTAAGGCAGATCCAGAAATGGAAGCAATTGAGGGAATGCTAAGCGGATTCGCTAACGCAATAAAGATTCCCAATGGATCGATTCCGGATCAATCTGGTTTTTTTTCAAAGTCATTTTGGGCTTTAGAACTGGTCAACGAAATCATCAGTGATGAATCGCTTGCGGATGATAAATCCATGGCGATTCAAAAGATGATGACCGAGACATGCGATCGAAAGTTGGATCTGTTTCTGTCCGAAGAAAATCGCCTCCAAAAACAACGTAACGCATTACTTGAAACGTATTTTGCACATTTAATCGACATTGGCTCGGCATTTCCGGTTGCCTCCCCAGATATTTTTGCAAAGCTCACAGAACTTTCGTACGAAGCGATCAGCGAAGAAAAAATCCAACAATTCAGGTATTTGTTTCTTGTTTCGTTTCTGCGATTCGAGTCAGAAAACTGGACCAATTGTGCGACGATGATCGATAGCACGATCGCTGATTCAACCGTGACACAGCTCAGCTTCTTTATTGATCTGATGGAAACGTCAGACGACGAGGCTCTTCAAAGCTTCTTGCAGAGTCGTTTGCATCGCCGAGCTGGGTTTGGCGGCGATCCAGGCACGATTGCCGAAACCGCTACCGAATTACGTCGCTATTTTGAGCTGGACACCATGGCGGCGAAATTGGCAGCGACTCCTAAACGTGAACTGTTAGATGTTGTGATCAATCGATTTGCAAACAAATGGACGTTAAAACCTACCAACTTGGGCACCCCCGAACTTGCTCAGATTTGGGCCGAAGCGACCTACGTTACAACTTTGGTGATGCTTGAAGGCAACCCCGAACCCAGCGATTTTCACAAGCTGATCGACATCGGTTTCCCTAACTTAAATTCAGCAACTTACGTCGCCCAGTTGCAAGGCGATGATGACTCAGATTCAGGTGGTGACAAGGTCAACAATTTAGGCGGAGATACATTAAGGCCTGATATCGGAGACATGCGAAACCGACGTCAGGAACTGCAGGACTCGCTTCGCATTCTGAACCAATTTAAACGGTTGAAACCGCCGGCTAGAATTGCCCAAATCAAACGGATTGCCACGCTAGCGTCAACGATTGATGCACTTGCTGGCGCTGAATCTACTATTTTGGCGGATTACCTTTTGACGAAAAAAAATGATGCCGAAGCTGCGGAAGTCGATCAAGTCATCCCAGAGTTTCGTGGATGGAATAGATTGTTTGTCGCGATTGCCGACCAGTTGTTGATAGAGGACTACCAACGAGAGCGTGCAGTCGAAGTCTGTAGTCGATTGATGAATCGTGACATTAAAATTGACGAAGCGGACTGGGCTGAACGATTAAGTAGGTTGCTTTTGCAAGAAGCACAGGCAAGAGCCTACGTGGGTGAAGTCACAAAACAAAAAAAATCAGACCCACTCGTCACGTTGAAAAAGTCCTTGGGAATCCTTTATTCGCTACGCGCCAATGCCATGGGCCTGTCAACACAATCGATCGCAGCCGACAATCTTGATGCCATTCTGGAACTGATCATCAGCGATTACAAGAATCAACTGTCTCTAAAAAAACTGGAAAAAGACAAATCGGTAGCCGATCTTCAATCGGAAATTGTTGATACGCTAGGGAACGATCCATTGACTCGATTCTCTTTGATGCAAGACGTGATGCTTTTCTGCTTAAAATCCCTTTCAACTCCGAAAAAGCAAACGGGTGCGTCGGGCGAATCAATGTTGAAACTTTCGAATCTAATGGAACGACGAGTCAAAGCTTATCCAACTGTGATTGCGCAAATTGTTGAACGCGAGCTTGAAATATTGACCGTTTTATACCAACAGAACAACGACTAATTCCTGAAAAACCATGGTGTGCTCCCCGATCGCCAACAGCAGTTTTCGCAAATGAAATCCACCATTCCACATCAAGCAACCGGCCATCACCGAGCAAGTTGCTAAACCCCGTTCGGTCGATTCAAATCAACAAAGGGTCACCCACCCCCATGTTCAACAGATAGCACAATCGAGACGAAATTGCAGTCTTGAGCATCCATTGGTCAGACAAAAATCGCGGATCTGACAGTCGAACTATACCCCACGCCGTACGCCATGATTTCGTCGGCAAGCAGCTCTTGATCTTAGGTGCTTTAGAGTTGCAAACACCCAATTGAATTGCTCGGCCGATAGCCTCGATTTTAAACGCACCAAATCGGCAGGAGTCTTCGAAGTCTGTGACAGCCATCCCGGTTTACCTCATGTTAGTCGTGCATCGCACAGTAAGCGATGATCCGTGAGTACCTTGGACAGGCGAGAGAAAAGCGTAAAAAGAGCGAGCCCCACCATTTGACGAATCAACAGGACTAAAGCCTGGAAGGTGATATTGAAAACTGCGGTTCACTACTGTCAGAAGGCAATTTTCCGTGCGGTTTTCCAATGCTTGATTGACCTCGACACTCACTGAAACCAAAGCAAGTTCTATCAATCAAATCGTCGAAATTACGATACCACACCACGACATTCACCAAAACCAATTTGCTGGCCGTCGTCATTCTCTGCAAACCCACGGAAGATAATTTCGTCACCATGCTCAAGAAAATCGCGACTTTCACCATTGGGAAACTCTAAAAGAATTCGATTCGATCCAGAAACCGGTTGCTCGAAATCCCCCTGCCAATTTCTTTCCAATAAACAACCACGTGACGTCTTCTCGAATCCGCTTACCGTACCGCTACCAAGCAAATCCCCGGGACGCATATTGCAACCGTTGGACGCATGATGAGTCAACATCTGGGCGACCGTCCAATACATCTCCTTAAAGTTACCGTCACTGATTTTAAATGGCGGCAGATCTTTTTCTCGCATCCTTGAGGATTGCACAAACACTTCCATTCGTATGTCCAGTCCGCCTCCAGCTCGGTTTGCTTCTGAATCAAGATAAGGAAGCAAGTCCGGTGGTGTCGATTGTTGCAACAATGGGATTGGTATCTCCGAACGGTCAATTGCCGCGGCGCGGAACGACTCCATTGCTTCGGCGGTTACTACATAAGGGGACACCGATGTCGCGAATGACTTTCCAAGGAATGGACCAAGCGGTTGGTATTCCCATTTTTGGATGTCTCGTGCCGACCAATCGTTCAGCAAGCAAAATCCAAACAGGTGATCTTCGGCTTCGTCAATTGGAATCGGTTCCCCCAAATGGTTCCCCATCGCAACAAACGCTCCCAATTCCAATTCGTAGTCGAGCCGCTGGCTTGGACCGAACGTTGGATTCCCCCCCCCGTCCGGAGGTGAAAGCTGCCCATTCGGGCGTATAATCCGACTACCAGAAATCACGACGCTTGAAGCGCGCCCGTGGTAACCAACCGGTAAGTGTTGATAATTCGGCAACAATGGATTTTCCGGACGAAACATTGCGCCAACATTCGTCGCATGATAAATTGACGCGTAAAAGTCCGTATAGTCACCGATCATCGCCGGCAGATGGAAGTAAACTTCTGAAATGCAGGAAACAGCCTCAGCTCGCAACTCATTATTGTCACGGAGTTTGCCCGACTTATCCTCCAGCAGACCCTCTATTTGATTTCGCAATTGAACCCGATCTGACTTCGATAGGCTCATCACCCCATTGAGAACCGGTTGCGAAAGCTCGGCATGAAATGGCAATAACTTTCCAGAAGCTAACCGCTTCAAATCGACAAGTGAATCGCCAATCCGAACACCGATACGCTGAGATTGATCGTTCGTCGAAAAAACACAATAAGGAAGGTTATCGATTGGAAATTCCGTCCCCTTTTCGTTCGCTTCCTCAATCCATGTCACAGTCATCAATACACCAATAAATTTTCAACAAAGTAGCAACTTAGAACAAAATGCGGTGCGCGACAACGAAGGGGAAAATCGATTCGATCCACTTTCGCTACACTTGCCTCAGACGACAATTGTTGAATAAATCTAGAGTCAAGATTATGTGCAACACACTTCACCATTCAAATGAGGGTTAATAATGAACAAGTTATTTCTCGTCGTCTCCATTTTGATCGTCGTCTCGACCGGATGCAGCGGATCTAGCAAAAACAAACCTTCTTCAATCGATTCGAATAATTCGCAAACTGCGTCATCGGCAATAATGCCGAAAGGTAAAACCGTTGACTCGATAACGCTGGAGCCCAAAACGCTACTTAACGGGAAACTTGCATTGCTTTTGCCGAAAGGGTTTAAGCAAATGAACCAGGAAATGTTGGCAACGAAATATCCCGCTGCTAATCGACCCACCACCGTCTATTCAAATCCAAACGGAACAATCAGCATCGCCATCAACCATACGAAGAGCCCATTGAATCAAGACAACCTTGACGCGTTTCACAGAACACTCGATCCAACGATCCGTCAGCAAGTTCCGAATGCAAAATGGATGTTCAGCGGTTTTCAGATTCACAATGGACGAAGATGGGTGCAACTGGAGTTTCAATCGCCCGCAGTCGACACAAACATTCATAACATGATGGTCGCAACCTCATTGGCAAATCGCACGCTGATCGTAAGCTTTAATGTCACCGAAGAACTGTCGAAAGAATGGCTGGGCGTTGGCCGGGAAATTATAGGTTCACTCCATATCGCGGAATAGTGAATTGAAACAACATTCAGCGAGGTGAAAGCGGCATCAAAAGTCAGCCAAAGCTCGTGACTTAAAACTCGTGACTTAAAACTCGTGACTTAAAGCTTGATGACGGCTGCTCCGCTCGTCAGTCCTGCGGCCGCGGCGGTAAGCAGAACTTTATCACCCCGTTTTACTTTCCCTTTTTCGAAAAAGTAATCCAACGCGATGGGGATCGTTGCCGCGGAGCTATTTGCAAATTTTTCAATCGTAATTCCGACCTTTCCATCCCGAAGGCCCAACCGTGATTGAACGGATTCGATAATCCGACGGTTGGCCTGATGCGGAATCCAAAAATCAATGTCGGCACTTGTTAAATTTTCGGCATCCATCACTTCCTGCCCCAGTCTCGCCATTGATTCGACGGCATAGCGGAAAACAGCCATCCCGTTTTCAACACCCATCAAATGCCGCCCCTTGGCGAACGTTTCTTTATTGAATGGGAAACGCGATCCTCCTTCAGGGATTTTTAAGTGCGAGGAACCGGTGCCGTCGCTTTCCAACTTCATCGCCATAATGCCCTCCGAATCGCTGGGCGAAACAACAATCGCTCCGGCTCCGTCGGCAAAGATTGCTGCGGATGCTGGATCGGTCGGTGACACTCGCCGCGAGAGCACATTTGCGGCAATCACCAAAACTGATTTTGACTCGGCCTTGCAAAAATGATCCGCCAATTGCAATGCATAGAGAAATCCGCTGCAAGCAACAGCTATATCAAATGCGGGGACGGTACCCAGTCCAAGCTGGCTTGCAACATCCGGGGCGGTAGGCGGTAAGAGAAAATCAGGCGTGCTGGTGGCAAGAATGAGCATCCCAATTTCTGGGGCCATCTCGACAAGATCACTTTGCACCAACTCGATTGTACGATCTTGTTCCCAAAATCGTTGCAATGCTATGGAGCCGGCAGCAACAGCGAGATCCGAAACCGCGTGACTTGAGTCCGCGATTGGACGAGCATCGATTCCGGTTCGCCTTTTGATCCAACCGCTCTCTAAATCACAGTTGGATTCGACTTCCGAGTTTGCTTGCCGATACGAGGGAACGAACCGTCCCGTGGAAACAATGCGTGAATGCCGCTGCATCATGAAAAATGACTTTGCATTTCGGTATTCATTCTCCCTCGTCGAATTCAAGCATCTGATTTGACTTGAAAGGGCCGGGCATGACTTCCAACTTTCCGTTCGGCCAAGTTACGGCAATTTCATCAACCTCGACTGCTTCTCCCAAGCCGAAATAAAGCGGGTAGAGGCTGTGCGAAAGATAGCCGGAGACACCATCATAAACTTGCATTATTTTTTTGTCCCCCATTTTCAAAACGACTTTCGCACCAAGTGCGTCACGGTTTGAATCACTTCCTTTCAACCTGATCTTCAAGAAGTTGACCGTTTTCTTTTCGCTAAGATTGCTGAGCAAGACCATGGGCTTTGAGTTAAATTCACTGGTGACAATATCGAGATCTCCATCGTCATCCAAGTCAAAGATGGCCGAGGAACGCGTTCCCAATGCCGACCACACGATGACTTTTCCCGTTCGATCTTTGCAATAGGGATGGCTTTTGTCGATTCCGTCTGCATCTAATTCAAACCACGGCTTGATCGTTCGGCCATCCGGTCGTGGCTCCACACCAACAATGAACTCTGCATCTGCAAACTTTTTACCGCCTTCGTTAATCAAAACTGAGTTGACCCCGTAACGATAGGGGAAACACATACTGGAGGCCACAAAAGCATCCTGATAGCCGTCGGCATTCAAATCGGCGATCGAGAGTCCCCAGGGCCAATAATTCTCAGCCCCAATGGCATCGGAGACCTCTGAAAAATTACCTTCGCCATCACCTTTAAAAAATGCATTACCGTAAATGCTCTTTCCATTGCTCCTTAAAACTTCCTCGCCAAACGCCTCGACATTCGATTTGTTTTTTTCCCGATCTGGCGTAACATCTTCGGCCATGTCGGAATGCATATCGGTCAAGAAGAGATCGATGTTCAAATCATTATTGAAATCAAACGCCTTCACGCCCATTGCCCCCCAAGGCGTTTTCTTAAACACCTCATCCGTTTTATTTTCGAATCGTTTGCCTTCTATATTTTCGTAATATTCGTCGTGACCTTGCATGCTCAATACATAAAGATCGATCCATCCATCTCCGTTGGCATCCATCGGAGTCGCATCACCTGACCATGCCTTACCTTTAACATTCATGGCTTGGGTAACCTCTTTAAATTTCCCGCCACCTTCGTTGTGATACAAAAGACTCGGCTCGTCAAAATCTTCGTTTAGATGCCCGAGGAACGCGTTTTTCACACCCAGGTAATACTTAATCTGATCGTCTTCGGGCAGTGCGGACGTCTGATCGTGCCGGACTAATTCATGTTCTTGGGTCGAAAATTTACCGACGTTGGTCACGAACAGATCAAGTTTTCCATCGCGATCGTAATCGAAGAATACCGCGCCGGAACTGTGCCCCAAATAATCGAGGCCGGATCCTTCTGTGACATCAGTAAACTTTCCGTTGCCATCATTGAGAAATAAATGATTGCCGCCGCGCGTCGTGGTTACGAACAAATCGGCATCACCATCGTTGTCAATATCCGCGAAGGATGCTGAAACCGAGACCTTCCCTTCCACGCTGACACCCGCAGATTCTGTGACATCCTCGAATTCACCCCCGCCAAGGTTACGCCAAAGTTCGTTTCGCGTTGCTTGGCTGGTAAAGTAAAGATCGAATCGACCGTCCCCATCAACATCCGCGATACTAACTCCGTTTCCGTGATCGTAGTGATTCACTTGCATTCGCCATCGCTGCTCATCAACAATTTGCGGATTGTAAGAAATGCCACTCTCAGTTCGCTTGTCCTCGAACTGAAAATCAACAAATGATTGAATTGAATCTTTTGTGGCCAACTGCTGAGCCTGCCGCTCTTTCATCCAATGGGTCGTTGCAACTTCCGTAGGACCAGCAAGATGCGTGATATTGTCTTGTCCCGCGAAAATTTCTGCCGCGTATGAGGGCGGAGACATTTCCGGTTCAACATGAAAAAACGCACGTTCCAGTTTCCTGATTTCGGCGACGTCGGTTCCATCAAAGAATCCTCGAATTTGCATCATGCGATCAACCACC
>CAJQQR010000122.1 GCA_905480545.1 uncultured Pirellulaceae bacterium | reverse complement strand
AGGGATTCTTAACTTTACGCCCAGAAAGCAGGACAGTGGAAAAAGTCGATTATTGGCATGCGTTTCCAACTCGGCTCTTTGTCTGATGAAAAAGCCGCGTTCGCGGCGCCCGTTGCCGAACGCGAGTTCATTCTTCAGCATGGCATCCGTCCAAATTTGCGTACGGAGATTTATGGCCAAAATTTCAGCAAGTCATAAACAGACGTGCTCCAACGCGATCGTTAAAAACAACTCAAAAAGCTTTGCATGCCGGCTCAGCTTCATATGATCATCAAAACGGCAACAACAGTGTGGCTTGGGGCGACGCACAAACAAAATGCAAAACTTAGTCAGCGTTGGAGGGCGTGGATATCATGACGCAAAATTCAGGCCGAGGCGGAGCAGTCATCGAAGTTGACACGCTCGATGTTATAATCTTCTCTCATCAAAGTGGCGAGTCTAAGTTGAAATCGCGAAGTCGGTAACAAAGTAATGAAATTGGTTCCAGTTCCGTGTGTGTTTCTTTTGGCCTGCTGCTTCAGCACTATGGTTTCAGCAGATGAAGTTCCAACGTCGGTCAATGAACTGTTTGCTGACTTTGATCCCCAGAAAGACCCGATTGATGTCAAAATCATTCGTGAGTGGGAGAGCAGCGGCATCGTTTATCGATATGTCACGTTTCACATCGGCGTCTTTAAGAACCAACCGGCTCGCATGGCAGCTTTCTTTGCCTTCCCAGTAGACGCAAAAAAACTGCCCGGCCTGCTGCACCTGCATGGTGGAGGCCAACGGGCCTCTCTAAAAGAAGTCGAGTTCTACGCAAAGCGAGGCTACGCTTGTCTGTCGCTCAATTGGGGCGGTCGGGAAATGGAGGACGCGCGAGATGGCGATCTTAATACCGATTGGGGGGCAGTCGATCCGACCCAGAAAAATGTTCCCGGGTACTTTAATTTGAAACCTGGAGACAATTATTTAGATCCGTATGAGTCGCCTCGCAACAACAACTGGTATCTACTGACCCTGGGCAGTCGACGAGGGCTGACCTTCTTGGAGCAGCAACCGGAAGTCGATCCTGACAGGCTTGGCGTTTACGGCCATTCGATGGGAGGCAATCTTACCATCTATGTCGCTGGGACTGATGGCCGGGTGAAAGTCGCTGCTCCATCTGTCGGTGGTTCAGGTTTCCGAACTCAACCTTGGCCGCTTTTGGCAGAGCAGCGAAAACAGATACCCAACGGCGACGTTGAACTGTTCAATGCGACGATCGGCTTCGAGTCCTATGCCCCGCATGTTAAAGCTCCGACACTCTGGTTGAGCGCGACCAATGACTTTCATGGTATTATGGACGATACCTATCGAACGGGCGGTTTGATCCCGCACAAGAATGTCCGCTACGCCTTCACACCGCACATGAACCATCGGTTCACTCCAGATTTCGCCGTCACGAGGCCACTCTGGATCGACCAATTCCTCAAGGGAAGGTTCACATTTCCAGCGACTCCCGCTTCGGAACTGCTGTTGTCCACTGATGACGGTGTCCCGGTCTTTAAGATTACGCCTGATGCTTTGCTGCCAATTGAACGAGTCCAACTTTTGTATTCGGTTGATCCCGACCCGCAGGCTCGCTTTTGGCGGACGGCGACGGCGACAAAAGCAGGGAACGTCTGGTCTGCCCCTTTGCCAATTCCGAGCGTTGATCAACCACTCTTCGCCTTTGCCAACGTCCATTACCGCTTGGAGAAGTCTGAAACAGTTCCCTTTGCCTCGCCAACGAAAGTGTTCGCAATCAGTTCGATGTTGAACACCGCCACACCCAACGACTTACAACGGGCTGAAGTGAAGGCGACTGACAAGGCAGATTCGGTGATTGATAACTTTAAGCACGGTTGGCAGGACTGGTATTTGCTCTCAGCAAACAATCCGCATCATTGGGAGTACTCGACACGCAAGCTTTCCGATCCCAAATGGCAGGGGCAAACGGGGCAGCGGCTTGTCCTTGACGTGCGGGCCGAAAAACCGAACGAGCTGGTGATCATGCTGACCCAGAACTTCTTTCGTCCGTATCGAGGCAAGTCGCAAGAATTCGTGGCGGTCGTGAAGCTGAGTGGCAATGGAATGCAGGCCATTTCGTTGACGCCGAACGACTTCCTTACAGCCGACGGCGAAAAGTTATCGTCATGGAAGCACGTCGATCTTCTGAGCCTGAGGGCATACCAAGACAAGGGTAGCAAACTGCTGGGCAGTAAGAATTGGGATGGACCACAGCCGACGCTATGCGAGCTGCGTTGGCACTGATCCTGTCGATGGTAGTTTGTGCCGCAGCTCTAAATTGCATAAAGGCCTCTTCAGGACCCCGTTAATTTGCCACCGATTTAGAACGCCATGTTGCTCGTTCGTTTCATCGGCAATAAGTAGATGAGCGTCAAGGCTACGACAACCTTGTTTTTTCAGTAGCGGATGGGGCGTCGCTGGGGATTCGTTATGGATTTCCAAAATCGTTCCGTTCAAAAATCGGTCCTTGCCCGGTTTGAATTGATTCACTGGAAAATACGGAGGATAATACACGTACTCAATTTCCAAACCGGGTATAAATGGGGGCCTCCCCTTCACGAAGTTTGGGAATTGTGACTCCACCAATTACGGAAACGAATCGCTGAGAATATAACAGGTATAAACAAAAGAATTTGGCTATGAGCGATGCAGAGCAGTTTAGGAAATGGTTTACACTTGTTGCTACGCCTGAACAGATTGAGGAACATTGCGGCACTCCGGAGCCTTGGGAGGAGGAATACAATCAGGGATTGCTTATGGGGTTGATTCCGCCGGACGGCAAAGGCCTGGAGGAGATTTGCGCAGGCTACGAACATGGTGAGGAAATACTCAAGCGATTGAGACGCGTCTACGCTGAATGCGCGGAAGTCGGTGACGACATGCCCACCAGCTTCAAGCAGCGGGCGATCGTTCCTGAGTCTCAGGGAAAGGTCGAATCTCTTCTCCTATCGCATGCGGCTGGTTTGCTGGCGATTGCCAATGCTTCGGAGTCGGAGGACGGCATCGAATGCGTAGGATGTCCGCCGCAACTGGTTCGCGTGGAGGTGGAAGATGATGTCGAAACTTCGGAAGACGACGCATTCCTGAATTCCGAAATGTTTGATGGGTTTGAAGCGAAGTTTGGCCCGGGCGAAGAAGCTAGTGAGGCCAACAACTTGATCCTGCTGCATGAGCCGCTGTATCAGTGGGCTTGGGACGACTACGCCGTAGCCAACTATGTGCTATGGCCCATTTACTTCGGCGATTCCGGGCTCGACGATCCACGTGAGGCTGCCTACGAGTTGCTCAAACGCGGCGTTCGCCATGGCTACTCGGAACCGGGTGTGATTCAATACTGGTTTGCCTCAACCTGATATCCAGCTACATTGCAGGGGGTAAAACCTCGATCACCGAGCGATGAAGTTTGGTGCTTTTATATGGACAATCGCCCTTCGTTGCCCGCTGATCGAAACCGCTCAACTCAAAATATGCCTGACGCATTTTCAGCCGAAAAACGGATAGATTGCAATTTGTCATGCAGAAACTAAGAATCAACAAAAACTGATATGTTTTCTATGGGCTTTGATAATGCGGCAGCCATATTTGTCACCATGTTTGTTCTTTCCCTTGTGCCTGGTCCAAGTATCTTCTTAGTGATTGTCAGGTCAATGACTTCAAATCTGAGTCAAGGAATGATCACTATCGGGGGGATGGTCTTTGCAAATATCATTTTCATTCTGCTTGTGGTTTATGGTGTCGGAGCTTTGGTTGCGTCAATGGATGGCTTGTTTGCAATAATAAAGTATTCAGGAAGTGCCTACTTGTTGTGGTTAGGGATCAAGTTATTCGGTGCCCAGGTGAAGAAGACAGAGCTGGACCAGGTTGCAGGATCATCATGGCATGCAAATTTCACAGCGGGATTTATTATTACAATAAGTGCACCTAGGGCGATTTTGTTTTATGTCAGTCTGTTGCCAAACTTTATTGATTTGACCAAGGCCAAGGTGCCTGATGTACTCTTGTTAATGCTAGTTGCCGTAGTTGCTGTTGGAGGTGCAAAATTACCCTACGCATTGTTGGCTTACAGATCGTCGCTCTTTTTGCAGAAGGAAAAACCCAAGCGAGTGATGAACCTGTTGGCAGGCGTTGTGATGATATTGATTGGTTGTGTGGTTGCACTAAAGGCTTAGGGATAGTGAAATCAAATGACAACCGATCAATAAAGCCAGATCTCAAAAGCAGAACAAGTCGCTGGACCGTATGTCGACAGGCGGCGTCGATCATCGTTAACGTGCCCAGACTCTTTCTATGATTCAAATACTATGATTCAAATAACATGATCGGTGCATTCGCGATCACGTCGGTAATTGGCAAACGTCGCGAGTTGCCGGTATTGCTTTTGCCGGGATACAACGCCTTTTAATGTGCACGAGAATCAGTCAAATCAATTCTCTCATGATCTTGCTTTCATCTGAGACCAGGTATTGGGGGCGCCCATTGTTATCGGAAATTGTGGTTTTCCCAACGCCGATGCCCAAGTGCTGAAACAGCGTCGCATAGACTTCACCAAACGTCACAGGTCTGGCGACAGCCTCGCCCGCGATACGATCTGTTGCACCGATGACCTGACCATGCGTCATTCCACCGCCAGCCATTAACGCGCAATTCACATTCGGCCAGTGATCGCGTCCTACCTTGCTACTGATTTTGGGAGTTCGTCCAAACTCTCCCCAAATAATGACGGCGCAATCATCCGACAAACCACGCTGATGAAGGTCTTCCACCAGTGCGCTAACGCATTGATCAAAAACGGGAAAATCTTCGCGCTCGCGAACGAAGATCGAATTGTTCGCTCTTCCTTCTGTATTTCTTCCGCCATGCCAGTCCCATTTGCTGTAATTTAACGTTACGACCCTGACTCCCGCTTCGATGAGTCGACGAGCCACCAGCAGGCTCTGCGGTACGCGTGGTGCGCCGTTTCCATCCATCGCTTTGGACGCATCTCCGGTGCCATAACGTTTGACAATTTTCGGATCTTCTTTTGAAAGATCTAACGCCTCTGCAAGACGAGATGAAGATAGCAGTCCCATTGCTTGCTCGGTAAAAGTGTCCATGCCGGTCATCGACATGGTTGAGTCAGTATCTCGCCTTAGCTGGTCAACACTTTGCAGCAACGATTCCCGGTCGGCGAGTCGAGCAAGCGAAACGCCGTTTAGCACCATGTCTTTCTTGGTCGAACCCATCGGGCGAAACGGTGCGTGGGACGTCCCCAAAAACCCGGGTCCCGGTTCGTTATATGGACCATGCGTGCAGGGGTAACATAGACTGACGAAAGGCGGTGCTGTCGGAGTCGCGGGACCAAGGACTTTTGAGGCCATCGATCCAAACTGGGGCCATCCGCCGGAAGGTGCAGGTTTCTTTGGATCGCGTCCATTAAATACTTGCACTGCGTCATGGTCCGCCTGATTACCGACCAGCGATCGAATGATGGTCAGTTTGTCACCCAAGCGTGCGAGTTTTGGAAAGGCTTCACAAATGTCCATACCAGGAACGTTGGTTGCGATCGGCCGCCATGGCCCCGCGATTTCGGATGGGGCCTCAGGCTTCAGATCGAACATGTCCTGATGCGGCGGTCCACCCACCAGGTAGATCATGATGACCGATTTCGGATTGTTTTTGATGCCTGCCGCTTCCTCGGCTTTGAGCAGATCCGGTAAGCTCCATCCACCAGCCGTTCCCATCGCAGCAAGCGTTCCAATATTCAGAAAATTTCGTCGCGAAATGCCATCACAGAAACGACTATTTCGGTATTCATGCTCAGCAATTTTCAACATATGGAAAACTCCGACGTGTGGGGGTGGGAACTCGAATGAATCATATTGAATTGATCCGAGGTGGAGGAAATCTAGTCGTACCACGAATGACGAAGCGATTCCATCGAGAAACGCTGGTTTCGTTTTAAATACGGGAGATTTGATGATAAAACCGACCCAATATCTGCAGATTTAATTGAAAGATGGATCACCAGGATTTCGATGATTTGGGGGACATGGTGTTTGACTCTTCATTGCCGGAAATCGCCTCAACACCAATCTGATAGTCCGCTTGTTTCACAGTAGAGGATTATTTCTCTATCGATCCACCCATTTTAAAACGGTCGGAATTCATTTTTTCAGTTTGTTTAACGAAAAATCCAGGCATGTTATCGGCTTATCGCTTCAGCATTTTGGTTCTTGGAATTGTGTTCTTCCACATCAAAGTCAGAAAGCACAGCGCGATGGTCCGATGGCCAACGTCCCTTGAAAACGATATCTGACATTTCCTTCGATTCGCCGATAACGGCCGCACTTCGTAACTTTAACTTTCCTGCAAAGTAAATCATATCGATTCGGTCAAGGACTTGATCACTGTATGGGCGCCGGCCTGGTGTCTTATCGGGATAGGGAGGGGTCCAAGTGTTTCCGGGGGATTGGGTTTCATTTGGAAAGCGTGTGCGATAGGCATCTTTCAATCCGAGTTTTTTCATGACACGTGAACCCGTCCATGAAATAGGGAATCGTAGCGGAGTCGCTGTGGCGTTTTTCACCCACCGGTCCATACCATTTTCGGCAGCGGCTTTCGTCCAATCCAGATGCGATGGCTCGTTAAAGTCACCCGTTACCACAACGGACTCGCCCGATTCAATCAACGGACGAAGTGCGTCAACCGTTTGTTGGTACCCTCGATCACCGCTGGTGCGGTCGCTCTCTTTCAAAATGGCCTTTTCAAATGCGAGAAGATCATCCGGAACACCATTTTTTCGCAAGTAGTCTTGCACCAAAAACGGACCGTAGTTGGAGGGTCGCCAGTGGCAATTGGCGACCACAATCGGGCCTTTTTCGGTTTCAACTCGGACGACCGTTAGCCATTTCGCCTTTGCGATCGATGTCAATTTCAGCGTTGAGTAGATCGACCCAACCCTTGTCCATTCGTCTCCCAGTTCGGCCAGCAGTTTCCCGGTCCGATCATCTTCTTGAATGCCGACAACATTTGCTTTTGATCGTCGGATCACTGCCGCGATTTCATCGAGTCTCGAGCCGCCAAATTCTTGATTGCGAAAACCTACATTTGCAGCATTGCCACCTCCCTGAAGAATATTAAACGACAAGACGCTCAGTTTTGCCCGATTCGTTGCCGCAGTAGCATCATCTGTTGCTCTGGTTTGCGCGGCAAAAAACATGACAAAGAGCGAAAATGCAAAAATCGATTGAGGCATATGCAAGTGTTTTTGTTGAGCGGTCATTACTTGTTTTGATCTGGTAATTGAACAGGAATCATGACGGGCTTTCCTGATTTTTTATCAATTGGAAATTGTGCTCCGACGTTATGTAAATACATGCTTAGTTCGGCGGCCAATTTGTTACGCATATCCGGGTAATCGTTTGCAAGGTTAAACTTTTCACCAATGTCTTTGGCGACATTAAAAAGTTCGAAACGTCTGTCGTCGTAGTAGTAGATTAACTTCCATGCACCGCGACGGACGCTGCTGGAAGGTCCGATTCCGGGTCCCTTGGGTCCCCAATGATTCGGGAAATGCCAGAATAGCGGTCGAATCTCCCGCGAGTCGTCGGCTTCATTACGTAGCAAGGGGACAAAGCTCATTCCGTCGACAACACCGCCGATTTGATGGATATCACTTACCCCGGCCAATTCCAGAATCGTTGAAAAGAAATCTTCAATGATCACAGGATTGGGATTGGTCGAACCTGGTTTCGTGACGCCAGGCCAATGAGCGATCATGGGTACCCTCACTCCGCCTTCGTGGGCTGAACCCTTGCCACTGGAGAGTGGTTTATTGTGGGTGTGGCGTTTTCCGCCCCGACCGCTGGCGCTTAGTCCACCATTATCCGACATAAATAGAACGATCGTATTATCTTTCAGTCCATGTCGATCAACGTTTACGAGAATGTCTCCCAACGACTTGTCCATCCCTTCAACCATCGCGGCGTACATGGCTTCGTTGTGGTCCAGTCCCGCATCAAGATACTTTTTATAAAAGCGGTCATCCTTCGCGAAAGGAACATGCACTGCGTAGTGCGACATGTAAAGAAAGAATGGTGTTTTGTCTTTGACTGCCTGGTCCATTGCGACGTTGGCTTCACGGGTTAAAGCCTCGGTTAGAAACGTTTCTTTACCGTGGTATTTTTCAAGTCCCGGTACATCCCAAACTCGATCACCTTTACGCCAAACGGCACTGAAATTCTGTCTGCCCAGAAAACTACCCGGGCCGCCGGCTGCATGACCCCCGATATTTACATCGAAGCCAATATTAAGAGGGTCCGCGCCGGGTGTTCCGATGGCACCGAAATGAGCCTTGCCTGCGTGAATGGTGCGATAGCCAGCCTCTCGCAAAAACGCGGGTAAGCATTTGGCGTAAACCGTTCTTTCAATTCCCGGATCAGGACTGAGCCCATTCACATTCCATTTGGGAAAATCAAGGGTTGGATGACGTCGATCGTTACTAGCATTTTTTTTCAGCGTCCAATTGGTTACCCGGTGCCTCGCCGCATTCAGGCCAGTCATTAAACTGACTCGCGTGGGAGAGCAAACGCTGCAGGCATAGGCTTGTGTGAATTTCATTCCCGTCTTGGCGAGCCGTTCCATATTCGGTGTGCGGTAGCGACGGTTGAGTGCAGTGGCCGCGGTGTGAAATGGAACGGATGTATCTTGCCACCCCATGTCGTCAACCAGAAACAATACAATGTTCGGCTGTTTCTTCTGCTTGCGTCGAATATGTTCTACAACGGCGTTGGCTATTGCCGAATAACCGTCACGATTTGGGTGGACACCATCGCCAACGGTCAACCATTCTGGATGCCCCTGAAGGACATGATTGAGTTCTAACAAAGAAACATTCTTTGATCGGGTGGTCGAGACGATTTTTCGAATTTGATTGCACAGGATCTGCAATCGCGGTTGGCGTTCCGATAAGTTTGCAACTCGGGCCTGGGAGAGACCTTTGGTTTCCAGCACCATCGCAGTCGGCGTACAAACAATGATTTTGGGTTGAGTCGGCAGGGTTGAAAGAATAGAAACCAACTCAGAATAATCGCGGTCAAACTTGCTGATGTTTTGCCAGTTTTTTCGGGCTCCGCCGACAGTATCGTTTGTGCCGAGTGAAATAATGGCAATATGCGGGTTGAATTTTTTTACCGCATCAAGTTGTTGCCAGATGTTTGGCCGCCCCGACTTTATCAGCGTTGCACCACCGATGCCAAAGTTCCGGACATCATACTTCTCACCAATCCGCTCTTGCAGTCTGGCAGGATACGATTCAGTTTTCGCATCTACTCTTGCGCCTGCGGTGATGCTGTCTCCCAAACAGGCAACACGAATGCGGTCGGTTTCGTTAGCAGATGCCACTTCGCCAAGCAGTGTAAAAACGAAGAACATTGTGATAGTCATCTGGTAACGATTGGCTAAGTTGTAATTCATGGCGTTAAGGATGTCTCTTTTTTTCACTCGCGAGCTTTCTCGATTCTCACTTTGTTGTTGTCGCCTGTTCATTTGATAGCTCTACATATGAGCAGCGCGATTAGGTGGTCCCACTGCGTTGCATCGTGTTATCCCATTGGTTAGCGAGGTAAGGTTAGCGACGGAGTCTTACGATTTGTTCTATTATCCATGAATTTTGTAGACGTTCGAGTCGTTTCATTAGAAAGAGAATTCCAGGCGAGCGGACAGGGAAGGGCGGGGTGAAAGGCCTTTATTCCGAGGTGTTCCTTGGAACGAACGATTCGGTGATTCTTAGGTATTTAAGAGCTATTGCAGATTTTGTGACGCTTCAAACCCGCAATGCTTCTTGAATAACGCCCGAGCGGGATGAGAAATTCAACTTGTCATTCCGCGATGTCAATTGACTTTGGTATTTAAACGTAATTAAAATAAAGTAACCTTCCTTCCTCGGCGTTTGACGCGACTGATCGCTGAAAACTACTTCCTCCCATGGTCCGAATTGCATCCAAAGTGACACGTCCCAAATCGGTTTTGCCGATCAAGTTTTGTTTTGGCAGTGTCTGTTTGATTTGGTTTTTTGTCGCTGCAACTTCAACGAACGTGCACGCTGGAGAACCAGCCCGCGTATCGTTTGTTAATGATGTGATGCCAGTTCTGACGAAGGCTGGGTGCAATGCCGGTGTTTGTCATGCGAAAGCCGGTGGTGGGCAAAACGGGTTTCAGCTTTCTCTGCTGGGATTCGAACCAAGTGAGGACTTTGAGAGTATCGTTAAAGAAGGACGCGGTAGAAGAGTTTTTCTTGCGGCACCAGATCAGAGCTTGGTGTTGAAGAAGGCTTCGGGGCAAACACCACATCGCGGAGGAATTCGGCTTGGCGAGGGATCGAGCGGATACAATGTTCTCAGGAAATGGATCGATGAGGG
>CAJQQR010000121.1 GCA_905480545.1 uncultured Pirellulaceae bacterium | reverse complement strand
TGTTCCATCGACGGTGATCCTTGCTTCGCCCATCGCTTCGAGTAGTGCAGCTTGGGTTCGTGGCGTCGTGCGATTGATTTCGTCCGCAAGAACAATGTTTCCAAAAAGTGGCCCAGCGCGAAATTCAAATTCACCGCTTTTTTGATTGTAGATCGACGCGCCGGTCACATCGCTGGGGAGTAAATCAGGGGTGCATTGAATTCGCTTGAATTCGCCACCGACACTCCCCGCAAGAGCTCGAGCCAACATTGTTTTCGCAACACCGGGGACATCTTCGAGGAGAATGTGCCCTTCGCAAAACCATGACACCAATGAAAGAACCAGCTGTTGTCGCTTACCAACGATTACTTTTTCAACATTGGTGATAATACGTTTTGCAATTTCTTGAACTTCTTTCATACGCTGTCAGACTATGGTTGCGTTGAGATCAGGGATGAGCCGGTCAATCTTCGGTATTTAAGAACCGATTCTCTGCGTACCGTTTTTCAACCGTCAATATAAATGAAAGCGGCAACTCATGCCGATTGTACAGACGTATAAATGAAAGTTTTCAGTTTGCAAAAAGTGGGACCCAAGCCTGGCGGGATTATGCGAAAACGTAACGCAATCGCAACGGGCATGCATTTTTCTAACCACAGCTGCAAGTTTTCAATCCAAATTCAATGTTAAAGGCCCGTTTGATAAACAATCGGGCCGTTATTCTGCCGAGCCTTTATTCTATAACTACTGATTCAGCTCAAGTCTCTCAGGAGTGGGGCTTAGAATGCATGCCGGTCTAAAGTCGTCTTCTTTTTGTAGAACGGGTTGATGACTTTTTTTGACGCAACGAGTACTGGCGGCTCTCGAGTAGCGGCAGGCGTTGTGATGTCAATGGTTTTTTTCTTCGACTTGTTTTCCTTTTTGATCTCGGGAGTCATTTTCGGATTAACGGAGTTTTCCGCCGGTGAAATCATGATTTTATTTTTGTAGAGCGGATTCAATACCGTTTTCGGTTCGACCTTGATAGTCATCTCGACAGGAAGGACACCTGGAGGTGCAGCAAAAGGACTGATTCCATACGGGCGTTTGACGATGCCTTCGTAATAGACGGGAGGGTGCATTGCAAAGTAGGGAGGGGTGGGGGCGATGACGCGTCCACGCGTTGACAGGGCAAGCGATTGTGCCCACAAAGAATTTTGTGAACAACATTGTCCGTTTGCCTCGTTGTGCAGAGTTGCGGCAGAAAATGTAAAAACGCAAAGAGCGATGAGTGCAGATTTTTGTATCATAGATGTGGGTCCGGAAAGCGTAAAACGAGACGGCGAAGAGTTCTTAAGCGGTCCTGAGAAGAAAAATTCGGATTGACTTAGCGACTGCAAAAAAACTGGTTAATATTGTCACGCTGATTGGAGTGCGTTCATTTTTCAATACATAAAAAATCAAAATCGGTATCGAAAGGTGTTAGTTTCATTCTGGAGATTGCGGAGCGAACCGCGTTGTTGAATTCAGCTTTGATCAAGGAGTATGCGAATCAAACCGGCTTCGATTTGGTTGGGATTTGCTCTGCGGTAACTCCAAATGGACTTTCGGATTTTCATCAATGGCTGGATTCCGGTTATGCCGGTGAGATGAATTATTTGGAGGAGCGTCGTGCAGCATACTCGCATCCGAAGCATGTGATGGATGGTGTCCGTTCGGTTGTAATGCTGGGGCTGAAATATGCAAGTTTGGAGAGAGAAGGCTTGAATTCCGATCAAAATGCCGATCGAATCGGACGGATTTCTCGTTATGCAAGTTCCGGAATCGATTACCACGACGTCGTGCACAAGAAGTTGAAGGACTGCAAGAGGTACTTTGAAAGTGTCGATGGTTCGGCGAATTTTCGCGGGGTTGTCGACACTGCACCGTTGCTGGAACGTGAATTCGCTCAGCTCGCTGGATTGGGATGGCAGGGCAAAAACACAATGCTGATATCCAAGACCGATGGTAGTTGGTTTTTTCTTGCCGCATTGCTAACTGACCTGGAATTGGAAGTTGACGAACCATTCGATGCCTCGCACTGCGGGACATGTAGAGCGTGTTTGGATGCCTGTCCGACCAACGCGTTTGTTGAGCCGCACGTGCTGGATGGGTCGAAATGCATTAGCTATTTTACGATCGAGAGTCAGTCCTTGCCGCCGCATGGAGTTCGCGAGCAGATCGGCGATTGGCTTTTTGGTTGCGATATCTGTCAAGAAGTCTGCCCGTGGAATCGAAAAGATGAAGCTTATATTGGCGTAGAAACTGAGTTGAGTCAGCCAAACGAATTGCGTTTGCCAACAGATGCATTGAAACTATTCACGATGACCGATGACGATTTTCGGGCGAGTTTTCGCAAATCGCCGTTTTGGCGGTCGAAGCGGCGTGGCATTTTGCGTAATGCAGCGATTGTACTGGGAAATTCGGCTGCTTCACCGACTTCCGAGCAGGCCTTGATGCTTGGAATTTTCGATTCTGAGCCATTGGTACGGGCCGCGTCCGCTTGGGGATTAGGCAGGCAGGCCACCTTCACCGCAATTTCTGCGCTTGAAGCGATGCTGAACCGGGAGGTTGAGCCATTTGTTTTGGCGGAAATTCGTGATTCCCTTGGCCGTTCCGCTTGAATTCGAAAAAAACCGTTGGAACTTTCGAAGCAAAGGCACGTCAAAACGTGCGTTGAAGAGAGAAAAAACTCATTGGCATGGTTTTGCCGGTTTTTTGGCCGTGAGCTTTAAAATACCGGCCATTCTAACGCGGAACAAGCTAGACACGAATTGGAAGCTCTAACTAGTATGTAGCGTGAGCTTTTTGGGCAAGATCTGATGTTTAGGTCAGAAAGTTCGGTTACACAGTTTTAAATTTTCCAAGGATGAAACGAATGGATTCACAAGTAGAAGTTTTCGCAGATGGAATGGGAGAAATCACGCTTTCAGGTGGAATGGTAAGGATTGACCTTGTCAGCTTATCTCCATCAAAGCAGGACGCAGAGGGAAAACCACAATTGGAATTTCGTCAGCGAATCGTAATGCCACCGGACGGGTTTTTACGAAGTTTTAGTGCGATGGAAGACCTAGTGAAGAAACTGGTCGATGCGGGAGTTGTGAAAACGCGTGAAGGTGAAAACGGAACAGAGTCACCGATTGCGAACATTCCACAGCCGCCCAAATCACCGAATTTTTAAGTCGATATAGCGGCAGTCATTAAAGAGGCAATTTCAAATGGCAAATTTTTTTCCACCAACGGTAACAGGCATCGATCAATCGGTCGATATTGGGCGTTCTTTGACGGCAGATTCGCTGTTTGATTACTTTGACTTTGACGGGAATCCGGCTGACCGCTACCGATTTTTCGATGGCGGTTTCGGTGGAGAAACCGGTTACTTTACCGTACGCGGTGTGCAGCAAAATGCTCTCCAGTGGTTTGAGGTTGCCGCTTCTGATTTGGGGACTGTTCGATATTATGCGGGAAGCGAGGTTCAGAATGAGACTCTGAACATCTTGGCCCGTGACGGGTTAAATTGGAGCGAGCCCGGTGTGGCTCGAATTCAAACCGAAGAGCCAAACTTTCTACCGCCAACTGTTGAGACCAATGACGTTTCTGTGCTCGGCTCCGAGGTAATAGTGGGCTCGACGATGTTCTTGGCTTCTGATCCAGATGGCGATGAAGTCGTTCGCTATCGAGTTCGCGACCAGAAAAGAAACGGCAACAGTGGTGCTTTTTGGCTGAATAACGTTAAGCAGAAGCAGGGGGATTGGTTTGAGTTTACCGCTGCCGAGCTTTCTACGCTTCGGTACATCGGCGGCAGGAACGCCCAGACAGAGAAATTCATTGTTAGAGCGTCGGATGGAGAAAAATGGAGTCGAGGGGTTAGTGGCTTGGTCGAAACGACTGCGAACCGATTCAAACCAGTCCTTGAGGTTGTCGACCGGCAAATGAAAGTCGACACCATCGTCGATGCTGCGAGTTGGGTCGTCTGGTCTGATGCCGATGGAAATACACTGAAAGAGTACAGTTTCTTCGATACTGGTCTTCTCGCAGATGGTGGATTCTTTTCATTAAACGGTGTGCGACAAGCGTCTCAGGAATGGTTTACCGTCAAAGTTAGGGACGTCGAAGCCGGTCTCGTGCAGTACCACGCAGGTAGTGTTTTGGATTCAGAGCGAGTCCGCGTCAAAGTTCACGATGGTCGTTATTCCAGTTTGGTTAACACATTCAGGGTCGATTCGGTTGAGGCGGCTGAGGTTGAAACTGCATTTGGAACGCAACTGTTAAATGACTCAGAAGTCCTCAATGTTTCAAACTGGGTCACGCAAACGGATTTAGGACCTAGCATCCAAACGTGGCAGGTGTTTGATTCGTCGACCGCAAAGGATCGATTCGGAAATGAATTGACTGGTAGCCTTTTAGGTGATGATGGAAAA
>CAJQQR010000120.1 GCA_905480545.1 uncultured Pirellulaceae bacterium | reverse complement strand
TATCCGAGTCGTAGCGAAGAACTTGACATCATGCGGAGTGTGACCACTGACGATGAGCCGCAGCTTAACGAGGTTGTGGATGGCCCCTCCATCTTGGAGTTGCAACATGTGGTCCGGCGCATTCCAGTGGCCGATCACGTGTTTCAGTACGCCGCAGAGTTGGTTCGAGCAACGCGTCCCGAAGAGCCGGATGCTCCGGAGTTCATTAAAAAATTGATGGCCTGGGGAGCAGGTCCGCGTGCGTCTTTGAATTTAATTCTCGCGGGAAAAGCGCGTGCTGCCTTGCGTGGACGCAGCCACGTTTCAGTCGAAGATATCCGTGAATTATGCCTGCCCATCCTGCGACATCGCATCATCCCCAGCTTTGCCGCGCGTTCAGAAGGCATGACCGCCGACACACTAATTGAAAAGCTTGTCGCGGAAATTCCTTCAGACGAAAAACTACTCACGCGGACATCGGGCTAAGCGAATGTCAGAGCACTTACCACAGACCAATTACCTCGATCCTCAGGTGCTACAGAAACTGGGCGACTTGGAATTGATCGCCAGAGAGGTTGTGGAAGGCCTGCGTGTGGGAACTCATCGCAGCCAATTGCGAGGCTTCAGCACCGAGTTCGCACATCATCGCCAATACGCGCCAGGCGACGCAATCCGCAGCATCGATTGGCGGGTCTATGGTCGTACAGAACGCTACTACACCAAACTCTACGAGGCGGAAACGAATTTCGATTGCTACCTGCTGATCGATGCCAGTGCGTCAATGAGCTATGCTTCAGGAAGCGTTAGCAAGTTGGAATACGCAAAGTTTCTCGCAGCTTCACTTGCATACATAGTGCTCAAACAGCGAGATTCCGTCGGGCTGTCCATTTTTGATTCTGAAGTTCGATCGCATCTACCGCCGCGATCTACGATGGGGATCATCCTGCAGATTGACCAACTGCTTCAAGGGATCAAGCCGACCCCACGCACCAGCATTGCCAAACAGTTGCACGACATCGCTCTGATGATCAAGCGTCGAAGCTTCGTGGTAGTGATTTCGGATCTGCTGTCCGATGTGGACGATATCCTCGGCGGTCTCGAACACCTCAGATTCGATGGGCACAACGTTGTCGTCCTTCACACACTGGATCCTTATGAATTGGAGTTCCCCTTCAAAGGCGCCTGGTGCTTCGAGGGACTGGAGGAAGAAGAACCGCTGACGACGCAGGCCGAACGGATTAGGGAAGACTACTTGAGCAGCTTCAACCAATATTTGCAGGCGATTCGCGAGGGATGTGTTGCGAGCCAAATCGACTACACAACCGTCGATACCTCTCTCCCGCTTGACCAAGTCTTGAATGAGTTCTTTTTCCGACGCCAAACGATGCTGAATGGAGGGAAAGGATGACCTTTCTCAATCCATTGCTTCTTCTGGCGGGTCTGGGTGTGGCACTACCGATTCTTGCTCACCTGCTGAACCGCCATCGGGTACAGCAAACTCCATGGGCGGCAATGCAATTCCTGAACCGAAGCGTTCGCGTCCGTTCGCGGCAACTGCGGCTTCGCGACCTGCTTCTTCTCTTGTTGCGTTGTTGTGCAGTGCTGTTGTTAGCCCTTGCGTTGGCACGGCCGGCCACCAACAATTCAGAAGGTTCGTGGTTACCAGGCGAGCGGCGATCCGGCGTCATCATTGCCCTAGATGCCTCGTTCAGCATGCAGCAAAGTGACGGCAAAACGACACGGTTTGAGCGTGCATTGGAACACATCGATGTCATTAGCGAACGCATGCACATTGGAGATCCAGTTACCCTCGTCTTGCTTGGCGGCGACAACCGCGTCGTCTTACAAAACATGGCTTACGAACCCGGGAAGTTCCGCACGATTTTACAGCAGCAGGTTGCGTCCGCAGCATCCTTGGATTTAGACACAGTTCCAAAGCGATTGAGCGAACTGGCCGAGAACATGGTCGCACACCAGAAAGAGATCTATATCGTTACGGACGTCCAGATGCGCGACTGGAATCCTCGATCCGACCTTCTGCGTAATACCCTAATGGATCTAGGCGAGAATGCCAGCATTTTTGTCGTGCCGGTGCTTGGCAGTGCAGAAAACCTGGCGGTTACCAGTTTGAATTTTGTGTCAGGATCGCTCCGAAAAGGAACGGCTGCTCGCTACCAGGCCACAGTGCGCAACTGCGGCCTCACTCCTGTTTCTGATGTTGAAGTTCAGTGCCGAGTTGATGGCGTTCAGATCGAAAGTAAACGCATTCCGCTTATTCTTCCCGGTTCATCCGAGACCGTTTCATTGTTCGTCCCGTTTCACAATGCGGGGCCCACTCGCATTACTGCCGAGATCCGAGGCGACTCGCTTCAAACAGACAACGTGCGTCGGGTCGTCGCCGTCGTTCGGGACCGCGTTTCCGTCCTTTGCGTTGATGGTTCTTCGGGTGACGCGGGTCGATTGATCATCGCGGCGTTGCTGGCTCGCGATGATGGAACCCAAACGGAAGACTACGTGGTACGAAGCGTACCTTGGCTCGCCTTCCCACAGCAGGATCTTGAGAGCGTTGATGTCGTCGTTCTGGCCAATGTCCCGGAAATCACCCCGGACCAGGCCGATCAGCTTTCACGGTACGTTCGTCAAGGCAGCGGTCTGGTTTGGTTTGCCGGCGATCAGGTAAAAATCGCCAAATGGAACGAACGATCGGCAGGGCATCAAACGGACGAAAAGGAGGCAACAACTCCCCTGCTTCCAGCAGTAATCGGCCAGTTGAATGACAGTAGTGATGCGTTGGGAGCCGGGAAGCCTCTCGATCCCAGTATGCCCGATCACATCTTATGTCGTCCATTGCGATCATTGCCCGAGGACCTCCTCAGTGAAACACGTTTTCTAAAGCGACTACAGGTGAAACCTGCAGCAACCAGTTTCTCGGTACTCAATCTGGCGGGTACCGATTCACCGATTCTGCTTGAGCACACCCTCGGCCGGGGGCATGTCGTCATGTTTACAACG
>CAJQQR010000119.1 GCA_905480545.1 uncultured Pirellulaceae bacterium | reverse complement strand
TGTTGGTTCGGAAATGAACGTGTTTTCTTTGATGCCACGAGCGGCGGTGGCGAAAAAGCCGGACAAATTTGGGCTTTCAATCCCAAGTCCCAAAAGTTGCAAATGTTATTCGAAAGCCCGGGCGTTGAAGTATTAAACATGCCCGACAATCTAGTTGTCAGCCCGCATGGTGGACTTTTGCTTTGTGAAGACAGCGATTACGGAAAGTTCAGTCAGCAGCGAATTCACGGTCTCGATCAGGATGGCAACCTATCACTTTTTGCCATCAACAACATGCAACTGAAGGGTGAAAAGAACGGATTCAAGGGCGATTTCCGCGGACGCGAATGGGCGGGCGCCACATTTAGTCCAAACGGTAAATGGCTCTTTGTAAACATTCAAACACCAGGAGTCACATTCGCAATCACAGGGCCCTGGAATGAGACCGTCTTCTAAAACTACTTTACAACGTTCAATTGAACCGTTTTCCTGTACGGATTTTGAAAAACCATCATTTTTCAGGACCGTTTGACCAAAGTTGTCACTTAAAGTCGCGATACTCCTAACAGTGAAAGTCACCAACGGAGTATCAATCATGGTCGCAACCGCAAATTTAACCCATTCACCTTCCCTCGAAGACCAACCAGCTGGGGTGCTAAAGGCTAATAAATTCAAACGGCAAATCCAAAAAGCGATTCAGAATCCGGATGACTATGCGATTCACTTTATTTATGTGACCGACGACAAGGTCTCCATCCGAGCAGTTAGCCCATATCGTTGGAATGGGAATAGTTTTTATGGCCTTTGCCTTTCAAAAGAGAATCATCGACAATTCCGACTCGACCGAATTCACAAATTGCGATTGGTAAAATCCAGCGAGGTCGTCATGCCGTTTCAAATTACCGAATGCAGTGTTGAAAACAACTGATGCTAGTTTGAACGGCCAGCCATTGTCGTGAACGGCCGCCGATTGTCGTGAACGGCCGGCCGATCTAACAAACGAGTTGTTTCAGTCCTTTCAAGAACGAATTTTTCTTGCTGATCTAACCTTCGCGAAATCCACCGACTGAATGCAGCGCGTCGTCAATTTTTCAGAAAGGTATTCCAACAAAGTGAGCAAAAGAGTTGGATCCGTGAATCGGATCCATAACAATTGCGGCAATGATAAAGGCCAATGAAAATCAGCCGATCAGTGAAGCAACTTCTGCCTTGGTGAATTTGTCCGCCATTCGAGCACCCAACTGAGAAACGATACGGCCTGCAGCATGAGACGCCAGATGGCCAGCTTGCTTCCAGTTCATCCCATTAGTGATTCCGTAGAGTAGACCGGCCGCATACATATCCCCCGCACCCGTCGTATCAATAGCGGCTACGTCGACACCTTCAATCGCGATCACTTCACCTTCATGCATGAGAATCGAACCATTTGCCCCAAGAGTTAACGCCACGTTTTCCGAATGTTTGTGAATTTCGTGGGCAGCTTCAACCGGATCGCTTTTCTCTGTCAAACTTTTTGCTTCTTCCTCATTGCAGAAGAACAGGTCGACTGGACCTTCAATCAATTCCCACATCTCCTGCCTCATCATGTTGACAAGAAACGGATCGGAAGCGGTAAAGGCAATTTTCACACCATGTTTTTGCGCGAGATCGATGGCGCGATAGGCTGCTGACTTCGTATCTTCACCAGTGAAGAGGTAACCCTCGATATACACATACTTGGAAGCCTTGACGATTTCTTCATCAACATCCGAATCGCAGAGTGTTCCCGAAACACCCAAATTGGTTAGCATCGTACGCTGAGCATCTGGTGTGATCATGATCGCACACGTACCCGATTGTCCCTCAGTAGATTGTGGAACATCAATCGAAATACCAAGTTTCCGCATATCATCGAGAAAAAAATTGCCAACTTCATCCCCAGCGACTTTTCCACAATAAGCCGCTTTTCCACCAAAATCGGCTACTCCAACGATGGTATTTGCGGCTGAACCACCTGCACAGCGATTCAATTGCAGTCCTGCCAAACGATCAAGCACATTTTTCTGCTGCGAATCGTCGACGAGTGTCATGATTCCTTTCTCGAAACCGGTCCCAGCAACAACTTCGTCCGGCACCTGCGCCTGCACATCAACAAGAGCGTTCCCAATTCCGTAAACGTCAAAACTCATATCTTTTCCCAAATGTTGGATTCAGCATTTCTTTTTCAGGCCAGAGTATATCGGTTAACTTAAATTTTCGAAACGGCGGGGAATCGCCATATTCAAGCGATTCACTAAGCCTTAAGGGTTGATATAGGATGAAAAAACGGAGGTTCGCCTCTTCAGGAAATGCGTTGAAACCCTTATTAACGGCGACAATGCAAAATTTCCGCCTTGTTCAGCCCGAGCCTGACAGCTGGGCCAAGTCTTCAATAATTCTTATCAACGGTATCTCAAAAAACTGGAACAGAACCAGCCCAATCAATCTGGGCAACCAAATGCCAGCCTCAATCCCCAGAATTGTTTCTTCAAGTTCCTAATCGTCGGACGAAAAAAACACCGACCTCTATTCGCCGAAGTGGAATGGCAATGGCCTGTTCAGCATGTCAACGCAGAAACATCCCAACGGTGCCTTTGGGCTTAGAAGTGGCAAATTAGAGGCATTTGCTGGCAATTCAAAACAAGATTTCAGCGAGTAACGGTCATTCACGTCATTTCCGAATTGCACTCAAGCCGATCTGACTATTTGTCAATCTTTTCCTAAACCGCACAAGGGTATCGAATCACCAGCAAAACCACCTGGCATCCCCAAAAGGCTAACAGATCATCCGACGAAGCCCGATTCTACCTTTTGTTTGGATTTTCGCAAAAAAACTCATTTCAATAAAATTGTGGCAAGTAGCGATTGGAGCAAAAAACAATGGTCAGAGTCATTTGTCTGAGTTTTTTAGTTGCCGTTTGCGGGTGTGCGGCAATTCGTTCGACGCCGGTCACACGCCAGGATGACGATTCATATTGTGCTCAATGCCCAGCCAATGGTGTTCCAGTCACGATCAAAGTGCCGACGCATTTAAAAGTCGAAGTCTACGAACAATTGTTCTTTGAATTTGATGGAACCGACACGATTACGCTTGTGAATTCTGACTGCAAACGCAACTTGAAGGTTCGCTCTGAACAACTGACTACAGAAAAAGTTATTTTTGTCGACGTGAAACGCCCCGCTGCCGGCACGCTCGGCTACAACCTGGAATTTGATTCCAAAGGCCAATCGATTACTCAATATGAAAGCTTTCTGTTTGATAGAACGCTGGAGGATTCGGCAAACTTAATTGCGGCATTGGTCCCGGATGCAGCGCAACAAACACGGACAGAAGAGGGGACACCTGATAATTCCTTTGCAGCGACAGCGGGAACGGCAACCAGCGCAAAGGTCTCCACCGTTTTTGCGGACCGAAAACCAACCAATTTCGCCAGCAAGGACTCGAAGACTTCATCCGCATCATTCGATGAAAACGTTTTCACTCGCGAGCGAGTCGTCGCATACAAAATTTTCGATATTAACGGAGTCGACTTCGAGCAACAGCTCGAGCGTTTTGTCTGCACGCATCTAAATGCATGCCACAACTGCCAATCCAATCCCAATGGATCACAAAATTCAAAATCGATCGAAACGGCACCGGGTGACCCTGCGGTTGCATCATCGAAAACGTATGAAGCAACACCGACATCAAATGACATAAAAACGTCAATTAAGTTCGGACCTTCGAGTTCAATTCATAACGGTGCATTGGATAACTCAGCCCCATCTCGAACGCCACACATGATATCAAATTCAGTTAGTGAATTTGAATTCACCGTGCAGCAAAGTCAGTAGCAATATCACCACGGGAACTTACGCCACATCGTTCAAATGTAGGCGATCAAACATCATTGAGAAAATCAATTTCGCATGGAGGCGAAAAATGACCCGACTTGTTTTGCTCATCATTGCTGTTTCAATTTTTTCCGGTTGTACATCGATGACGTCAATGGTTATGAATAGGGATGACGGCGACAATTTCAGCCGGAATTCCAAGGTTCCCCAAAAAGGAATCCCAATTACGGTTGCGATTCCAACCCATTTAAAAGTTCGAATTGAGGAAGAGTATTACATCACCAAAAAGGGAAAGCACCTTTATCCAGCGAAGCCGATTTTATCGGTTGAAACCGGCTTCGACTACGAAGACAAAATCTTTATGGTCGATTTGAAGCGACCAGCGGTCGGGACCATCCAAACGGACATTTTGATTGACCCCAAATCTCAATATTTCAGTGCGATCAAAGGTAAAGTGGTCGACAATACGATTCGAGAAATCACCGATATTCTTGGGCAATTTAGCGTTCCGCTTGGAACTAAAACATCCGGTGAGTTAAACGTCACCGGACTTAACAAGGATCTTCGAACCGTTGCATACGCCCGATTTGACATTAACTCAGCTGACTTCGAGCAACAACTGAACCAATTCCTTGATCATCACATCAATAATTGCAACAGCTGCGACCAATGCAATTAGGATGGAATTGAAGTGAAGTCACACACCCCATCTCGGCATGAGTTCTACAAAAGAGCTTCTTCGAAAAGCAACACAACAAGGCGAATCGATGGTATCTAAAAGAGTGGTCGAATCAAGCTCCGCAAACAAGGAGAACTCCGAAAAAGCAGTAACGAAACGAAAATCGTCCAAATCAGCCAAAACCAAATCAGCCAAAACCAAATCAGCCAAAACCAAATCAGCCAAAACCACATCAGCCAAAACCACATCAGCCAAAACCACATCAGCCAAAAAAACAACGGCAAAAAAGACCAACCCTAAAAAGACCAATCCTAAAAAGACCAATCCTAAAAAAGCTAGTTCGAAAAAGCACGATTCGAAACAACTCGATTCTGAGGCACACTTTCTGAAGCGAAGAGAAATTCGCGAACAAAAAAAGACATGTTGGAAACAACTTTTCACCGATAGAGATCGTGCCCACCGGGTTCTGGATAAACATAGAGCGTTAATAAAATCACATCCGTGCGTGACTGGAGTGCATTTGGGATACAAGAGAATTACTGTCCACGATGAAGGCGAACTTTCTCAACGGCTCGCCAAACCCCTGACCTACGCAATATGCGTTCATGTCAAAGCAAAATTGCCTCCGAATCATCCGGAATGCGAATGGGCAATTCCAAAGTACTTCAATGGCGTACCTACCGACATCGTGGCGAATCAATTCATTTCGACGAAATTCGCTTCATCAACCATCGATTCCCAAACACAACGGGTCAAAGAAATTCAGGGTGGGATCGCGATCGGATTAAAAGGCGATTCCACGTCATTCGGGACGCTTGGATTCGTTGTCAAGTTCTTTGGAGAATCAGCTTACTTGACTAATAATCATGTGGCGGGAAAAGCCGGCAATAATATCATTCAGCCTCCATCTACTGGAAAAGTCATCGGTTCGACGCTACGCAGCAAAAAGACCCTAAAGGTCGATGGAGCGATCATTTCTCCGGAGGGTAACATCCCATATTCGCAAACATTTATGGGCCTTAACGTCGCTTCAAAATTCATCCGCGACGGGGAACTGAATGATGACGACATCGGCGAGGATGTCCTGATCATCGGCGCGAAAACGGACATCACAAAAGGCCAAGTCGAATCCGTCTCTGGAGAAGTTACGGTGACCGATCAGGGTGAATTCATCAATCAAATTATCGTGAAATCAAGCGACGGCAAGCCGATCACCGGCGGTGGAAACAGCGGTGGTCTTTTGGTAAAGAAAGAAAAAATAGAAGACGACACATTTTATAACATTGTCGGTTTAGTCCACGCATCGTCGGTCGATTCAACAAACGTGATAGCTTCACATTTCAGTGATGTCAAGAAAGTACTGGGCATTCGTCTCCGGTGAATTCGATTTTGTCAAAAAGGAAGCGCAAAGTGAGCAAGGAAGCCACCGCCGTTTTTCGGATTTTTTTACTGCATCTAATGTTTTGCTCCGCCGGTTGCCAGTTAATGAAAACTGGCGGACGTTCTGAATTGCCAACGATGAAAAGTCGCGTTGCTGCGAATGGCATAGCCATTAATCCGGAACAACAAAATGACCGACCCAAAATTGAAATTGAGCTTCGAAATGGGGCAGGAACAGTAGCCACCGAATTTCAAGGGCGATTTGTGTCGCTTGGAAATGTCGTAGCGAAACTGTCTCCCAACGCGAAGCAAGAAGTCGTCGCGTTACATCGGAATTCTAAAGTCATCTTCTTGCCAACTTATTTTGCAACCAATACCGACGCCAGCAAAATCGTCGTCGAAGATGGCGACACCGTTGAACTTACCACATGGAGCGCAAGCCCCATCGGATCGAAAGATTCGGTTGGCGAACCAGACTTCAAAAAGGCTACTGAATACAACAGCATCGCCTCGCGACTTGAGAGTTTTGGACATCCTAAAGGTGGGGACATCGACTCAGGCATTTTTGATGCGGTAATCAAATCAAAAACCAATGCAATAAACAGCAACCCGGAAAACGTCGAAGAGAACAAAAAAAAATTGAGTGAAATTGCCGAACTCAAATTGTTAAAGGCCAAATACAACTCGATTCTAGACAAACAGAGCAGCTACACACTTTCTGGCCTTATTCAAAACAACGGAAAATTCCCGATCAATGACTTCCAGTTAAAAATGGACTCATTAATTTCCGCCCAAACGTCGCTGGCCATCGTAAATGGGATTCCGGCGAACATCATTGTACTTTCACGAGGCGATACAATAACGGTCCTGCCGTTTCGGTCTGAACTAAACAAATCATCCATCCCGGACGCCATCAAAAAATCCGCCACTGATGCTTGGACCGACGCGGCGATCAAAAATCGCGACGTCTACCAATTCACTCGACTTAGTCTTTTCGCCCCAGTTGTGGATGGAAAAAAGAAAGAGGCCGCGGAAAAAATCCGAAAGGCACTTCTAAAAGTGGAAAAAACATCTGAAGAAACGGCAACCAATCTTATTCGATCAGCCTCCGAAAAATACAACAAAAGCGAACCTGGATTCATTCAGAAAGCACTGAAAGCAATTCCAACTTCAATCCCAAGGTTGTCGGTTCCGGGATTTCGGCTGCCTGTTTTTTGACCAAAAGCGAATCAATAACTCAGATTTGGTCCAAGCCATTTCTCGATGTACTCGACCGATTGGTGCTTGCGGTCGGCATAGTTTCCTACTTGGTCCTTGGTGATTTTGTCGACCGAAAAGTATCGTGACTCGGGATGAGAAAAATAGAGCCCTGATACGGCTGCGGTCGGATACATCGCAAATGATTCAGTCAATTCAAGACCGACATTTGTTTCCGCAGAAAGCAAATCAAATAACGTCCGCTTTTCCGTGTGATCGGGGCAAGCCGGATAGCCAGCTGCCGGTCGAATCCCGCGATACTTCTCCTTAATCAGCTCATCGGTCGAAAGGTCTTCCGCCGCACCAAATCCCCAATCATGTCGGGCTTGCTTGTGCATTTTTTCGGCTAAGGCTTCGGCAAATCGATCCGCCAAGGCTTTTGCCATGATCGAATTGTAATCGTCTAAGTCCTTATCAAATTCAGCACAAAGTGCGTCACACCCGATCCCCGCGTTGACAGCAAAACCGCCGATGTAATCCTTTCGTCCGGAGCTGATCGGTGCAACATAATCGGCGAGCGATCGGAAATGCTTGATTCCTTTGCGTTCCCACTGTTGCCGCAACATGTGGAACCGAGCAAGCTCTTCACTGCGTGTTTCATCGGTGAATAAAACGACATCATCGCCGTCGCTATTCGCTGGCCAGAATGCATAACATGCTTTTGCCGAAAACAGCCTCTCGTTTACGATCTTATCAAGCAATTCTGTTGCATCTTCAAAGAGCTTCGTTGCCGTTTCGCCTACGACTTCGTCTTTCAGAATCTTTGGGTACTTGCCCGCCAACTCCCATGTCATAAAAAACGGAGTCCAATCGATGTACGGCCGGATTTCTTCGAGCGGAATGTTTTCAATCGTTTTAACGCCCGAAAACGAGGGCTTGGCGACGTCGATATTTGGCCAATCGGTTTTGAATCGGCGTTCAAGGGCTTCTTCATACGGCACAAGCTTGATATCGCGTTGCTTGTATCGCTCCGCTGCAGTCGATTGCATCGCCAAATTGTCGGCTAAATATTTCTCTTTCGCGTCATCGTTCAAGAGTTGTTCAACAACACCCACACTACGCGACGCATCAAGAACATGAATCACGCCGTTGTCATAATTCGGGCCGATCTTGATTGCAGTATGTTTTTCGCTGGTCGTTGCTCCACCGATTAAAAGCGGGATCTTAAAATCGAGTCGCTTCATTTCTTTCGCGACATAAACCATTTCGTCGAGGCTGGGGGTAATTAACCCGGACAGGCCGATGATCTCAACATCGTGCTTGATTGCCGCTTCCAAAATCTTGTCGCATGAAACCATCACGCCTAAATCGATGATGTCATAGTTGTTACAAGCCAATACGACGCCGACAATATTCTTACCGATATCATGAACGTCACCTTTCACCGTTGCCAATAAGATTTTGCCGCGTGAATCACTTTCGGATAGGCCAGCCGCTGCTTTCTCTGCTTCCATAAACGGCGTCAAATAGCCGACCGCCTTTTTCATCACACGAGCTGACTTTACAACCTGCGGGAGGAACATTTTGCCGGAGCCGAAAAGGTCGCCAACGATTGCCATCCCGTCCATCATCGGCCCTTCGATAATATGCAAGCATTTATCAAACTTCTGCCGAGCCTCTTCACTATCGTCAACGATGAACTTGTCGATCCCTTTGATCAACGCATGCTGAATTCGCTTCTCAACAGGAGCATCACGCCATTCAAGATTTTCGACGTTTTCTTTTCGCTTACCTGACTTCACGGTCTCGGAAAATTCCAGCAAGCGATCAGTCGCATCGGGACGACGATTTAACAAAACGTCTTCCACTTTTTCGAGTAGCTCTTTTGGAATCTCTTCATAAATTTCCAACTGTCCAGCATTGACGATTCCCATGTCGAGGCCAGCTTTGATTGCGTGATAAAGGAACGCCGCGTTGATCGCTTCGCGAACCGTATTATTTCCACGAAAACTAAAGCTCACATTACTGACACCGCCAGAAATTTTGGCTCCCGGACATTCCTTTTTAATCATCTTGATTGCGTCGAAGAAATTGACCGCGTAGTTGTTGTGCTCCTCCATCCCCGTCCCAATCGTCAGGATGTTAGGGTCAAAGATGATGTCTTCAGGCGGGAATCCAATTTCATCGACTAAAATACCGTAGGCCCGTTTGCAGATCGCAAGTTTGTGGTCGGCCTCAACCGCTTGTCCAGTCTCATCAAACGCCATGACGACAACCGCCGCGCCGTACTTACGAATCAAACGTGCTTCACGCTTGAACTTTTCAAGGTCATCTTTCATTGCGATCGAATTCACAATCGCCTTGCCTTGAACGCACCGCAAGCCAGCTTCGATGATCTCCCATTTGGAGCTATCGATCATCACCGGAACGCTGCTAATATCTGACTCACCGGCGATCAAGCGCAGGTACTTGGTCATTGCTTCAACACCATCAAGCAATGCATCGTCCATATTGATATCGATTACGGCCGCGCCACCTTCGACTTGATCGCGAGCAATCTCCACAGCTTCTTCAAAATTGCCTTCGCGAATCAGCCGAGCAAATTTTCGAGAGCCAGTCACGTTGGTTCGCTCGCCGACCATTAAGAAGTTCGCATCTTCACGAAGTGTCAAGGGCTTGGAACCCGAAAGCCGTGTCAATGACGCCAATTGGTTTTGCTTGTGGGGAGCGGCATCTTTAACCGCATCTGAGATTGCAGCAATATGATCAGGAGTCGTTCCACAACAACCGCCGACGATGTTTAGCCAGCCTTCATTTGCCCACTCGCCCAGCTGTTTGGCCATCGTCCCCGGCTGAAGATCAAACTGTCCCATCTCGTTCGGCGTACCTGCGTTCGGATGGCAACTAATGTATGGCGTCGCGATCTTCGAAAGCTCTTCAATATGCGACCGCATCACATCTGGACCCAATGCACAATTCATTCCGACACTCATCATCGGAAAGTGAGATATCGAATGCCAAAACGCCTCGACAACTTGTCCTGAAACAAATGTTGCTCCGGCTGGATCAAACGTTCCTGAAACCATCACCGGAACGCGATTGCCAGATTCCTCAAAGTACCGTGCAATGCCAAACAGACATGCCTTCAGATTGAGCGTATCGATTACCGTTTCTGGAAAAAGAATATCGACGCCACCTTCGACCAATGCGGCCACTTGAGCATGATAGGATCGCTCCATTTCTTGAAATGTGATTCCGCGATAAGCAGGATCTTCAACCTTGGTGGAGATCGCAGTCTGTTGGGCCGTTGGTCCGATCGATCCGGCAACAAACCGCGGCTTGTTCGGAGTCTTTTCGGTGAATTCGTCGGCTGCTCGTCGAGCATTAGCGACCGCCGCAAGATTGATCTCGCGAACGATTTCATCGGAGAAGTCAAAATCCGCCAAACCAACCGGACTGGCGTTAAACGTATTGGTCTCGATGATATCCGCACCGGCTGCCAAATACTTGCGATGGATATCAACGATATCGTCAGGCCGAGTCAAACCGAAAACATCGGTGCAGTTTTTCAAGTCTTTGTGGTAATCGGCGAAGCGGTCTCCGCGAACGTCTTTTTCCTCAAGCCCCAATCCGAAGATCATCGATCCCATTGCGCCATCGAGACAGAGGATTCGTTCGTCTAAAGCTTGATAAAGTAGTTCGGTTCGTGTGGGGTCGATCACTGCTGACATTTTGGTTTACTTTAACGTGAATTTACTAATCACTCATTTTAATTCGAAGACAAGTTTTTCGATACCTTAGACCCCACCCAAACTATTCGCCCCCGTAAATTATTGAACAATGGACCTCGATCAGTTCGGAAAAGTGATTCGTCAATCAAATGTTTGAGGATAGGGCAATTGCACACGATTGTTGATAGAATAAAGTCCGAGTTTTTGCCCGCAATATCCCACCCCTCGCAAGGAAATTCTAATGAGTGACCGTCGGTCTTTTTTGAAAACAGCCACCGCAGCCGGAATCGGTACGGCTTTCCTGACATCCGAACTCCCGGGCAAAAGTCGATCGGCATTGGAGACGGTTAACATTGCTTGTGTTGGGGTTCGCGGCAAAGGCGCCAGCGACATGTCTGAAACAGCCAAAAACAACAACATCGTTGCTATCTGTGACGTAGACAAAATCCGATTGGACGGAGCTGCAAAGGATTTCCCAAAAGCAAAAGAGTACATCGACTGGCGAAAGCTGCTGGAGCAGAAAGATATCGACGCAGTTACCGTTTCAACTCCCGATCATATGCATGCTTCGGTTTCATTGGCGGCGATGAATTTGAAGAAGCATGTCTACACTCAAAAGCCATTAACCAATACGGTCGCTGAAGCACGCGAAATGACAAAACTGGCGGCAAAACAAAATGTCGTCACCCAGATGGGAACGCAACACCACTCTTCTGCTAGGATCAAAAACGCGATTGACTTGGTTCAGTCTGGCGTCATTGGAACCGTCACCGAAGTACACACCTGGACCGATCGACCTGGGTCGTTTTGGAAACAGGGTTTAAAACGTCCAGACAAATCAGACAATGTCCCGAAGACTTTGAATTGGGATCTGTGGCTCGGCGTCGCTGAAAAACGACCGTTTGTGGCCGGACTCTATCACCCGTTCCATTGGCGCGGATGGTGGGACTTTGGAACCGGTGCACTCGGTGACATGGGTTGCCATATTTTTGATCCAGTCTTTTCCGCATTGAACTTGGGCTCACCCAAAACGGTTTCGGCCAAAGGTCCAACCCCCGATTCAGAAAGCGGTCCGCTGTGGTGTGAAGTGACTTATACGTTTCCAAAAACCAAATTTGCCGCTGATGACTGCAAGGTGGTTTGGTATGAAGCGGGCAGACAACCACCTCGCGAAATCATGAAGGCACCGAAAGATTGGGCAGGAAGCAAAAACGGGGTTTTATTTGTCGGTGAAAGAGGAAACGTCTTTGTCGGATTCCCCGAAAAAGCCGAGCTCTTTCCAGTCGCTGATTTTGCGAACCATAAAATGCCGGAAAACGTCGAAAACAATCACTATCAGCAATGGACTGAAGCGATCAAAGGAAACGGCAAGACGTCATGCCCATTTTCCTATGCTGGCCCAATGACTGAATCTGTGCTGCTAGGCAACGTTGCTTTCCGAAGCCAGACAGAATTGAAATGGAATGCCGAAACAATGACAACCGGCAATCGATCCGCAGATTCATTCCTTTCTCGCAGTGATCGCCAAGGATGGTAGCGATCTTTAAATCCGGCCTCTTACTCACAAAAAAACAACCATAACTGCTCGAATTCATATGAGAAAAAGCTCCGTTTTAGCCCTGATTTTTTTCACGCTCATTTTTGATTTCCTGATGACGTCTCGGTTACCCGCGGGTGAAACCGAGACGCCGCCAAACGTCATTGTGATCATGACCGATGAGCACAATTTTCGAACGTTGGGTTGCTATCGCAAGTTATTGCCAAAAAATCTTGCGAACATGTGGGGCGATGCCGTTGTGGAAACTCCGCAGATTGATTCGATCGCGGATCAAGGGGCGATTTGCACCAGCTACTACGCGACCACACCGGTCTGTTCACCCTCCCGAGCGGCATTGATTTCGGGAATGTATCCGCATCTTACGCCGGTCAATACGAACAATATCCCGCTGGATGACAACGTTATCACTTTTGCTGAAATCCTCAAGCGAAACGGTTACGCAACCGGGTTTGCCGGAAAATGGCATCTGGACGGAACAGCGAAACCGGGCTGGGCGCCTAAACGGAAATTTGGATTCGATGATAATCGCTTTATGTTTAATCGCGGACATTGGAAAATTCTTGAGCAAACGGCAAGTGGCCCGCGCGTTGGGGCCCGAAAACAAGGCCAACCCTCCTATGCGGTTGCCGGAGCTTCCAGGGAAACGTTTACAACCGACTTTCTGATGGATCGAACGATCGATTTCGTGAAAGCGAACATCGACAAACCATTTTGCTACATGCTTAGTTTGCCCGATCCACACGGTCCCGATACCGTCCGCGCTCCGTACGACACGATGTACGACAATCAAACTTATTCGCGGCCGGAGTCGGCTACCAAGGACTTCTCATCGATTCCAACCTGGGGGCAAAAACAGCAAGGAAAATTTACCCAGTCGAAATATTACGGAATGGTGAAGTGCATTGATGACAATGTTGGGCGTTTGATCACGTTCTTGAAAGAAAAAAAAATCTACGACAATACGATTTTTGTTTTCACATCTGACCATGGTGATTTGCGAGGCGAGCATCATCGCCAGAACAAAGGCGTCCCCTATGAAGCATCAACACGCGTTCCATTTTTGATTCGTTACCCGCAGTTAATAGAGAAACATGTGGTGATCAATCAAGCCTTGGGAAGCATCGATTTTCTTCCTACGCTCTGTACGATGACAGGCACCAAGCCAGTCAACCCGATTCACGGCCGTGATTTTTCACAACTTCTTATGGGCAAGGAACCCAAAGCGTGGACCGACATCGCCATCGTTCGCGGGACCGGCGACAGAAAGGGATGGCTTATGGCCGTGAGTGATCGATACAAATTGGTGGTTTCAGCCAATGATCCGATATGGTTTTTTGATCTGGATCGAGATCCAAACGAAATGATCAATCTGCGTGATCATCCTGGATATCGAGAAACCATTAAGGCAATGGCCACGAAGTTAATTACGTACGGCAAGAAGCACAGTGAACCGTTTACCGAACAAACTCAGATCAAAGGTGACCTGAACTGGGCGGTATCTGATTCTGGGAAATACACTCAATAAGTTGCCATGGCTTTGTATCAGAGACAACAGGAATCGCATTTACAAGATTTCCGTTTCGACGGTGATATTTTCGGCGTTTTTTAAACCGCGGGGCAGCGCCACGCGCAAAACAGAATCTCACCTGAAATATCGATTAGATTCACTAAAAACCTGAATAAACAAATCACACAATTGCGGCCCGGTGGCTTAACAAACATCAGGTTGACGCGTTTCTGGACGGCCGCGCGATCCAGAAAGCTGGCCATTAGCCTTGCGATATCACAATCGGCCTAGCGATATCACCATTCGCACAAATTGGAAACATACTCCGCGGATCCATCACGGACCCAACCATCCAATTGGGCTTGCTGTTTCAGCTGTTGTCCTCGCTGCAGATTGACGACAAAAAAACCACAATTGACTTCTGGTAACGCGGTCATGTCTCCCCAAAGTTTCTCGAACTGAGAAACCGGATAGATGTCTTCTTGGCCTCGCCCCCAACGTTTTTTGACATCTTTGATCGTGATGTACGTTGGCATTCTGCGACTCAATTTCCGAACCGCCTTTTCAACTTTTTCTGAATCGGATAGCTGTTCACGTGTCAATTCGAATGTCGTCAATAACTGATCCAAATCAATCCATGTCGTCATCGAATTGTAGTAGGACAACGAAAATTCGTCTTCTTCTCGCGGCATCGCCAAGCCCTCAACCAAGCGAACTTTGCCGTCCACTCGTGCCAATCCGCCTCCGCGATCATCCAACCGTCGACTAATGACTTCGAAACTGAGAGATTTGCCCGAATCGATATGTTGTCCTACGATTGCCGGGTCGATACATGCGCCCAGCGTATCAATGTTGTGCAACATTAGCCATTTAAGATTCGGCTGTTTTTCCAAAACATCCGCCATCGTTCCATTTCGCAGCATGTTAGGAAATTCATACCAGTGTCCGACCGGATGCATGCACTGGAGCGGAACGTTGTCCGTGTAGTCCTCGCCTTCACCAGTTGATCTCGCCCAATTGATCAATGCGCCCCGCGCACTTTCGCGCACTTTCTGTTGGCGATCATCGAGCATCTGCTGTGGCATTTCTTCCCACTCGAATCGCAGGTCCCGTACCATAGGAATCGTCCTTAATCCCACGGCACTACTTGGCGAAAGGAAAATCATGTCGCCGTATTGGTAGCTATTTCTTAATTCCAAGTGCCGACGAATCGGTCCATCAGTCATGTAACCTGTCGTAAAAATATGTGGAATGTCCGCGTCCAATTCCTTTGCGACCTTGCGACTCTTCGCAAGGTGAACTTCCAAGAAGTTGCGATGTCGCCGATCTAATTTACAAAAGGGGTGAAGCGCTTTAACGACGCCCGCTCCTTCTGTCCATCGACTTCCAACACCCGCCGCCAACGTAATCACGCCAACTTCACCACGCTTGATGGCTTGCATGCCAAGCAACGAAAGCCTATCCTCCAGGCCGTTTCGGGTTTCGACGACGTCGTCGGATTGGACGTCTGAAATCGTCGAACTCGCTGGAAGCCGATTTTGAGCCAAGCCAATTCTTCCCGCCCTCAGATCAGCACGAATCTGTTCGTGCTGGACTTCGTCAAAGCCAAACTGAGCGAGCATCTCTTTTAAGTTCGCATCCGCCGCCTGCTCATTATTTGGTTTGGGCAAGATTTGATTCACGAGCTTTGCAGCCGTCTTGTTTCCATCAGAATGTTCTCGAAGACCAACACCCAATTCCTCCAGTTCCAATCGGGTCAATCGCGACAACTCACGCGGCTCCATTCGGATTCGATTTGGTGTCACAAGCAAATGATAACTTTCCGGCATGCGGTTATCTTCGACAAACTCCGCCCAACTCCCTTTGTCATTGATTTCAAAATCGTAAACAACCGGATCCATCGCAAATGGAAGTGAATTCTCCATTTCCGATTTCAGTCGAAGCATTTCTTTCTGAATCCAAATTTGAGCATCAACCTTAAGCTTTGGATCAAACATAAAGCCCATGCCCCCGCCGGACATGCCGCCAAGCATCCAAAACCCCCAAAAATCTTCGCCGTATTTTTCATGCGTCGATGAAATCAACTCGTCAGTAAACAGGTTTGTCGCCCAAGGAATAATGTCCTGAAGCGGTCCCTGAAAGTTTTCTGTTGTGACCTCGCCGACACGTTTCACGTCCCCTTTCCGCAGCGCCAAAACTACTTCGTCCAGAATCTTCATCGCATGATGCCGAGCATTCCATTCGCGTTCGGATCGGAGCAAGTACTTTTCCGTCACCATCTCTAGAATCGGTCCGACATTCTGAGCCATCCCTCCGTGAACCAAAACAAGACTATCCTGAATCAGCTGCCTTGTTTCTTCTGAGATTTGACTTCGATCCAGTATTTCATGTTTCGGGAGAAGTCGACCGCGCGAGACACCAAACTCTGGATCGCCTTCGACTGCCACATTTCCACAAATCAATTTGATCCCCGGCCAAACGCCGCCAGAATCCTGCCAACCGCCACCTGAACCGCCGATCCATTCACCCAAAATAGCTCGGGCCGCAATGATCCGTCGATCAGTTTCATCTAACCCTCCGGTTAATGTAGAAATCTGATGAGTTGCTCGCATGCAAATTGAAATCAGAGAGCCCAGCAAATTCGTGGATACGGCCAACCGACTTCCCTTCGGAATGTCATTGACCTTACTCACCAATTCCAGCCCAAGTCCCGGGCCAACGATTTTTTCGAGCAAACTACCAATCGGCTGAACATTGCCCTCCATACCCGACGGAACAATCCCGGAAGCAATCACCGCCGCTTTTAACAAACCAAGATAATCTCGAGCAAAATCAAACATTTCGTGAATCGACCGCACCGTCGTTTCTGCATTTAAATCGACGCTCACCAATCGAAACACTGGTTCATCAATCACACGAAGGTAGGATTCGATCGGCGGTCGCGTCACCTCATCCCGCCCGCGAACGCCAAGATCAACCGAAACATTGAGTACACGTGCGCCTTCGGGAAAGTCCATTCCGAGAAAAAAGATATCGCTCCATGCACTATGTGAAAAATCCATCCGAACCGATGTCTTTTCACAAAGGACAGGAAACCGTCCCGATTCCAGTTTGGTCTTCAGTTGCGGATGAATCTCAAGCGGGTGATCATTCGTGTGCCCAATCCGAAACATCCACTGATTGCCGCGCACCGTCCGCACGCTCTTGCGAACTTGATTGGCAAGCGTTTGAAAGGCAAGTTGCTGATATGCTTGTGACAAAGCGCTTGCGATACCGTCGTTGACCTCAGCTTCGTCTAACTCCAATAGAAAACGATCGATCGCTTCACCAAATCGCCGCTCCAATAACAACTCATAACCACTAAACGAGATATGCCCATTGTTGACGCGGCTCAGTTTGGGAGGAATATGATATCTAAAAATCGCCGCAATGAAAAACAAAGCTCGAACCTGATGGTACAGATTGTTGCTGTCACGACGAAACTGATCCAATTCTTTGCAGTGCTTCAGCAATCCTTTGAGATTCGCATCATCGCAAATGGAATCAAGAGATTGATTTCGAACCCGCGGAATGTCAGACGTAATAATTTTAATGAGCGGATTCATAAACTCGATTTTCAACTGCGTGTTTCGATTGAGAAATTCGGTAGGGCAAAAAGCGTCAGGTGATCATGTCTGTTCGATGTTGCCAGTTCCATTTTGCTTGGTGGATAGCAGATCGACCAAAGAGGTCAAGATTTGATCTCGATCGGCTCCGTTGAGGCCGAGTGCTGCCTGGGCAATGAAAACACCGTATTTTTCTCCAATGTTGTATCGCGAACCAGCAACTTCAAACGCAAGATACTTCTCTCGCCTCGGCAAAATCGAGAGCGCATCTGACAAAGAGACTTTTCCACCAGAATCAGAATTCAACAAAGAATCCAAGATGTTCATCACACCTGGCGAAAAAACGTGCATACCGAAGAAGCACTGATAGAAACCCGCACGCTGTCCCGCAATAATTAGCGATTGCTCGGCTTGTGTCGGCGTTGGTTTTTCCATGACGGTCGTGATTTCATATAAGTCAGTGCGCTGATCGATAAGATTTCCGCCAATCGCGCCGAAGTAACGGAGATTGCTTTCGCGCGTCGGCTGAACCGCTGAAACCGAACACTCGTACTTCGACGAAATATTGATCAACTGCTTGGCACATCGAATGTCAGTTTGACTGATGCACAAATGATCGCCGACCAAATGTAAAAATGGCTGGTCCCCGACAAACTCCTTTCCACGATAAATCGCGTCTGCATATCCTGCCGGCTCGACTTGTTCAGCAAAGCTTAGAATCCCTGCATTCTCCCCCGCCGCTCGCTGAAACTCAGCTTGATCGCCTGGCCGGACGACGACACAAATCTCCTCAACTCCAGCACTCGCAACTTCTTCAACAATCAACTGCAATGCCGTTTTCTCGATGCCATCGCGATCGACAATTTTCTGCAAGGGCAATGTGTTCTGAGATGGAGCAGCTGCCGTGATAATGGCTTTGCGGACTTTCATTCGAATCCGATCGATGTTCGATTGACCTGAGACAATAAACTGCGCACCTTACCAAAAGCGTGCAATTTATTGACGCAAAGAACTTGCGTTTAAGAGCACAAGTTTCTGCTATTGGAGACGTTCTTTCAACCTCAGGCAAGCTACAAGATCGACGGTCGCGATTTGCTGATAACCAGTTCCAAGAAACGGACTTAATTAACAGGATTCACAGCGGGCATGCGTTGTTCCGCTTGCGGCAATTCCATGTTGACGCATCACAATCTTAACCTGATCACGACTTGGCAAATTCAGCAACTCTATTCCGTCGGCTTTGATTGCCGCGCAGGTGTGGACTTCGCGAACTTTCTGATCTCGTCGATTTCTTCGACAATCAATAGATGCTGATTTGCCTCAACGTTCTTGAATTCCTGCCTGATACCCGACGGCCACAAGACCTCAAGTTTGTCCACCTTCTCCGCTTTACCCAATCCGAAATGGCACCAAGCCGGTTGCTGAGTTTGATACGAATTGATCGGATACATTTCACGAATGATTTTTCGATCACCAACTCGTGCAATTAGTTTTGAACCCAAACCAAAGCTGTTACTCTTCACTCCATCGAGCGAAATTTTCAAATAATTTTGCGTGGGAAATTCGTTGCGGTAAATGGCTAATGGATCTCCACCGACTTGCCGAACAACCAAGTCCATTTTGCCGGGCTCAAAGATATCCAATGCCAAGACCGCACGGCTGTCCGAATCGGTATCCGCACCCGAAAGATGACTGAATTCTAAAAACCCCTTACCTTCAACGTTGATGTAGGCGCGATTTCGTTCAAAACTGCTTAGGTTGTTTTGCTGAAAAATTCGAAAGGGATTTCCGACCCAGAACTCACTTAATTCTGGATCCAGTTCACCTGGCTGAGGAACTTCACATTCTTTTTTTCCTGGCTGTGACACGACAGCCAACCAAAGGCAATTTCAGCCGTCCGGCTTCGCACGATCGCGACTGATAAATCCAGCGGTAACATAAAGATCCGGCCAACCATCGTTATTGAGATCTGCCATGGATGCCCCCCAAGCCCAGCCCGCTGCGTGGACCTGGAAGTCTTTCCCAACTGGCTCAAAAGTCAAATCACCGTTGTTCTTATAAAGTTCGCCACCAGCAACCATACTCCGCAATCGACTTTGAATCTCCGGAGGATACGTCCCCTCGACCATATTTCCCATAATACGACTTCCTGCTTTGGAATACATATTTGAGACAAAAATATCGATGTTTCCATCATTGTCGTAGTCGCCGCAAGATAAACCCATCGATCCGAAATCGCTTTGGTCATCGGTCAGTTGGTGCTTCTCGAAAGTCTTGCCATTCTGGTTGACCAACAATGACCCATTCCCAAATTCGTTGATGATGTATAGATCTGGATAACGATCATTGTTGAAATCTGACCAGACCGCAGAAAACGTCGAGCGACCTTCACCATCGGTTTTTGTTCGCGGCGTAACGTCCGTAAACATCCAATTGCCATCATTGCGAAGCAGTTGGTTATGAGCAATCTTCGGCTGCAAACTTTCAACCAAGAGCCAACCGGAGGAACGGAGCGAGTGATGTACAAATCGACGTCACCATCGAGATCATAGTCCGCTGGAAAAACTCCAGATATTTTGTCGCGAGGCAATCCAATTTCGTCATCCAAAAACAATCCAATGTTGCTTTGCCCCGAATAGTTTATGAATTCTTCGCCATTCTTATTGCGGAAGAACTGCGCAAGGTCTGGGCAAAACAAATCTTCCCAACCATCATTGTCGACATCCACAAACATTGCGATTCGGGAATTCCTTGCCCTGTCGAGCGACAAAAAGTACGTATCATCGTTGAACTTCCCACCCTTCATTCCGGAGTAAAGCCGCCCTGAGTCGACTTGCAGATCGGTCACAAACATGTCGCTGATACCGTCGCGGTTATAATCACATGCAAAAACACCGCCGGTGTTGATCTGCTTTTTTGCTTCCTTCCAGTTGTCATAAAAAATGGAAGAATCAATGCGAGTGTCACGAGGACCGGTCTTCGTAAACAACGGCTTGGTCGACTTAGCAATATCGACTTGCTGTATATCGCAGTTGAGCAACCAACTTCCGGATCCAAGTCGGTCTTTCTCAATTTCGTCGGTTTTTAGTTCCATCAGAACGCTGATCTCCAGCGGACTACCATCAACCGCATTTCCCCATAATCGATGGATGCAGATCACTTTCCAAAAGGGTTCGTTGTCCTGCGGTGGCAAAAGTGATTTCACATAAAATCCGGCTTTCGGTGCGGGATCATTCGCAAACCAACTACGTTTTTCAAACCACCAATCAGCAAACTTTTCGACAGAAAGTTGCTGCCTCTCATCGCTTACCGAACGCTGCCGCGACACATTAAGCACCGACGACTGAAACGATTGCTGTCCAGCTTTGTCGTTTTTGACTATCGTGCACTTGGTGTCGCCGACGATGCGTAGAAAATCCTGTCTTTTGCCGTCTACAATCGCATCGCCCAAAGGTTTAAAACCGTACTTGCCTAATACATTTCCGGCATGTTCCAGATCCCAAAGATAGGCGGTCTGATCTTCACTCATTGAATACTCGGGAAGCGGATCCTTTTCGACCTCCACTTTAAATGTCTTTGACTCCCCTTTCTTCAAAGGCTTTTCCGATCGGTTACAACCAAACCCAAAAACCATCAGACAAGCAGCCAGAAATAAGGCAGGTCCCCTCAAAAATTCGAATTGGAAAAATCGTCCTGCTGACAAATCACGCGGGCCTTCGATTCGAAATCTTTCTGTCTGATGACTCGTTTTTCGAAATGTCGTTGATGCACAATCCGACGAGCCAATACAAACACTTCTCAAGGCAGGCTTAACGGGCTCGAAATTGACGGGGATAATTATTTGCACGAGAAATTTTAGAGCGGCGAAAGTAAGGTTGATATATTTTGTCAGCGGTGTAATTGATCGTCTAACAGTCCAGCGGATGCCGCTTCCTCCGCGAAAGCAACAGACGTTTCGGCTCGTCAGATTCCCTGAAAGCCTACTTTTTTTCTACGGAATTTGGTATCACTAAGTTTGCCCTATCACAATATTTTTTGCTGTGGCGTGGCGATAAGTTTACCAGCCATCTTGAAAACAAACGAGATTTCAAGCCATCCGGATTGAAAATCCGCGGCGAACAAAGCTGTTAAACACCAGAAGACAAGATAATAAAGCGATTGGACCGCTCGTTATAATCGAGTCCTCAAACCGTATTTTTCCGAAGTCTGATTGAATTTTTCTCGGACGGCTTCTCCCAAATCGATTCCCAAGTCCATTGCAATTAGATCGACAGAAATCAGGATGTCGGACAATTCCTCTCGAAGACCCGATACGTCTTCTTTTCCACCAACAATTCCAATTCGATGACGCTCTAGCTTTTTTATTTCATTACACGCTTCGCCGACCTCACCTGCCAATTCGACGCCCCGAAAAGAAAGCGACAATTCCCGGCCTTCAGCCCATTCGATGTGGCGATTTAGATTCGCTGCTCGTAACTTTCCAAAATCCATGTGGTGTGATTTCCAATCCCAATCAAACGAATTATCAAAATAATGTGAATCCGGTTTAATTGAAAACACGTCTCTGTTTCCGCGGGTTCGTTTTGCCGCGTTCCAATCAATTCCCGATACAGTCATAATAGTGCTTCGCAATTAAACGGGAAGCCTGAGACTCCATATCCCAAAACTACGCAACGCTGATTGAATTTCAGTCGAACAACCGACGCAAATAAATGCCCGAACAAACAAATTCAGCTGCGAACGAATTGATGGCAACCAATTTTCCGCAAAGCAGCCAAGTTCCGAATAATAAATTGCCGAATGACCTTCCGCGAGTCAATCCATATGCCGTACCGACTCCTACCCCACGTTTGCACTTTTCCCCAGTACAGAGATTTGCGTTCAGTTTAGATGGTGGGATTCCCGTCGGCAGTGGCCAGCTCAATCTTTCACAACACGGGCAACAATTGGTCACCGTGAAGTCCGGAATGCGGATGTACTGCAACGGGTTCTATGTTTTGATGGTTTGTTGGTTCTTCGGGTTGTTTTTTCGAGGGAACCTTGGCCCGATTCAGTACTTACTTTTGGGCGCCAAGACTATTGGTTTAAGCATGGTGCTCATCGGGGAATTCAAATGCTTTTCCGCCCCGAGAGAAACAAAAGGGCTGCTATTCGTATTCGGCTCCATCGTCTTTTTCGGAATGGGGGCGATGTTTGAAGTGTTAGTTGGTTTTTTCTCAAGTTTCCTAAACCCAGGACAGATCGCCCTATTTGAAACGATGAATTTCATCTCCAAGATGATCGCCAATGTTCTCTTTCTCAGCTTTATGAATCGTGTCCATTTGTTTCTCGGCAATGCAAGGCTCTATCACAAGTCTCTGAAAATGAGGTGGGAGATTGGAAAAATGGTCAGCTTCGCAGCATCACTTTTGGTCTGCGCCGTGATCCTTGTGGCGCTCGTTGGCGCAGCGAACCCACTGCTCGCTATCGTCTTTCTAGGCGGATTGGGATTGATGTTCTACTCTTATTCTTGGCTTACCAGGTTCAACATGCTTGCCCACGAAACGACCGCGGCAATTCCGGTCTAGATAATGCGAATTCCAAAACCGTCGTTGGCCTGCTCCCGAACCAATCGGGAAACAAGGCTGTCTAGTGAAAGTACGAACCTCGAGGCAAAACAGGGGCCTTAGGCAGGCTCAGAATTCGCAATCAAACGAAATTGCGAGAAGCCAATGGCAACGTGTCCACAAATAACGCCATCGCCTTCGTGAGAACCAATTCTTCGCGACTTGCGCTAATTCGTGCCGTTCGTCTTATATTCCGGGCCCGATTTCTCTTGACGCGTCCGTCGCGATGCAGGAAATTCCGAGTTTGCATTCCAACATGATCATGCACTTCCACAAAGCAAACCTTTGCAGAGACAACGAACACCACCTTCAACGCCCGTCAGACCAGCTTTCAGCCGAAATGCCGTTGTATACGGCAGCGTCATGCTCACACTCTGCGGATTACTTATTTTTGCGTCGGAGCCCGCTCGAAGAATCGGTGATGGATGCGAATACCTTCTGATGACGATGGCCATCTGCGAAGCAGGACAATTCTATTCTGATCAGCAGGTCGCCGACAAATACGAGAAGTTTCGGCTTTCGCATGATTCAAGCTACGTCGAAATGTCCATCCTCGGCGAAGCCTTCGCCCCTCTGACCATCAATGGGCAAATGGACTTTCCGCACTTTTGGTTTTTTTCGCTTCTTGCCGCTCCGTTTTATCTATGCCTCAAGCTGATCGGCAACGATGTTGCGTACTGTTTTACATTACTGAACCTATTTTTAATGGGCTTTGGTTTGTGGGCATCACACCAACTCTTTTCCCGAAAAGGCGTCATCGTCTTCCTTGCCATTTGCTTACTCTCACCAGCATTGTGGTTCATCGACAAAGGGCATACTGAATTCTTCACCGTGGTGGTCGGCAGCGTCGCGGTCATGTGCTTTTTAAAAGAAAAATTCGTCCAGTCATTTATTGGGTTGGCGGTCATTTCTACTCAAAACCCTCCGTTTGCGATCGTTGGTGTCGCGGCTCTGATTTTTGGGCTGACAAAAACGAATTTCAGAAAGCAATTAAAGTCACAGCCGGTGTGCTGGCTGGGCATTATTTTTGGATTTGCTGTCGCCGGTCTACATCCGGCCTACTACTATTTACGATTCGGGCATGTTACCCCACAAATGATTACAGGCGCTGCGGCGAATGATTTCAAAGGGTTTCGCGAACTGACATGCTTTATCATTGATCCTGATGTTGGCTTAGTTTCAAACTGGCCATGGCTGCTCGTTCCGATTTTTTCCGTTCTGTTTTTTTGCCTTTGGAAACGCGAGCGATTCCCATGGTTAACTTTTCTATTTTGCACAGTGAGTGTCACGATCCTTTGCTGGGCACAGTCAAAGACCAATAATTTTAATCATGGTGGCACAATCAAGATCTCTCGGTATGCACTTTGGTACATCCCGTTTTTGTTTCCACTGCTGTTAAAATTCGCCAAGCAATTCCATCAAGTTCCGCGCTGGCAACAAATTGCCGTTGTTGCATTCCTGATCGGCGCGGCCTACGTCAACACGGGCAAGTTTTGGCCAAAACGCCCGGAGTCTTATCTCTTCCAAGCATCCGTTGCCGAAAAAATTTACCAACATTTCCCGGCAATTTACGATCCGATTCCTGAAATCTTTATCGAAAGAAACATTCGCAAGGAAGCTCAGACTCAGGGATGGGCCGTTTCAAATCGAACAGGCACAAAAATCATTATTCATACCGGTCGGCTTGAGCGGCAACGGCGAAATCTGCATCGGGGAAAACCGGTTGGCGAGATCATCGGCAGTGAAAAAGAGATCAACCCGGAACGACTGATCGCATTTATCGACGCTCAGGATCGCCAAATCCCTTCAAAATCAACTTGGTTCTATGTCAACGGCGCCGAAGGCATTTTCGAAAAAGGACCGCGTGCCCCTGATTATGTTGCGGCGAAACCAAGGCGAAGAAAATAGGTCATCGGGTCCAAGACGAAATCTGTAAGCGTCGATAGAATAGTGGATTAAATCAACATGATCCTAAACTCTACCCCAGAGATTACATCGAATGAAAATCGCTCGGATTGTCGCTTACCGCGTTGAATTACCGCTGAACGAAGGGACCTATAAATGGTCCGGTGGAAAATCGGTTTCGGTTTTTGACAGCACGATCGTTCAAATCGAAACGGATTGCGGACAAATCGGCTACGGCGAAGTCTGTCCGCTCGGTCCGTTTTACTTGCCAGCCTATGCGGAAGGGGTCCGCGCCGGCATTGGAGAACTGGGGCCTCATTTGATCGGCCTGGATCCGCGTGAGCTAGGAGTCTTGAATCACCGAATGGACGCGGCGTTGAAAGGACATCCATACGTCAAAACGGGCATCGACATCGCATGCTGGGATTTGCTCGGCAAGGCCAGTGGATTGCCAGTCTGTCAATTGATGGGTGGTTTTTTCGGTGAAAGCGTTCGGCTTTATCGCGCGATTTCGCAAGAAGCACCTGAACAAATGGCGGCAAATATTTCTGACTATCGCGACCAGGGTTACACGCGTTTTCAATTGAAAGTGGGTGGAGATCCAGACACCGATATTGAGCGAATTCACGCGACGCGAGCCGTTTTAGGACCGGCGGAACGATTGGTCGCCGACGCGAACACCGGTTGGACTCAGCATGAAGCAATGCGAGTCGCCAAAGCCGTTCGCGATCTGGACGTTTACATAGAACAACCTTGTTTGACCTACGAAGAATGCCTTGCCATTCGTCGACATACCAACAATCCCTTTGTGCTGGACGAAAATATTGATGGACTCGACATGTTGATTCGTGCCAAAAGCGATTTGGCCATGGACGTTGTCAACTTAAAGATCAGCAAACTCGGCGGATTAACAAAAGCCAAGTTGGCGCGGGACCTTTGCGTTACGATGGGCATCGCCATGACGCTGGAAGACAGCTGGGGGGGCGATATTACCACCGCCGCGATTGCTCACCTGGCACATAGCACACCGGAGGAATTCCGATTCACCAGCACTGATTTTAATAGCTACGTCACGGTCAGCACTGCCGATGGAGCACCGAAAAGGGTTAACGGTTTTATGTCGGCCAGCCGCGAAGCCGGTTTGGGTATCGTTCCAAAGATGGATGTTCTTGGAAAACCAGTTTTAGAGGTTTCCTAAACAAAATGATATCATGAAGGCCACTCTTTCGTGAAACTCGTATCGACTTAGAAAGTGTGGAAGGGAAACTTGATAAGCCGAAAGATGATCTCATGACTGCTGCTCCTGACCGATCCAACGTAGTCTCGAATCCAGACACGTCACCCCAAGCAGAAATCATTCGATCTCATCGCGCAATTGCGGTCCTAACCGAGGGCCACTCCACTCCGTTTCACGCCAAGACAGCAATGTCGCTGATTCGTTATCGCGAAAAAAACATTTCTGCAATCATTGATTCATCCACTGACTCGATGACAGCTCAGGAACTCTTTGGAATTGGCGGCGAAATCCCGGTGGTCGATTCGGTCGAAGGCATCCCCAACGCTGACGCGCTTTATGTCGGGATTGCGTCACGCGGAGGTAAGATTCCATTGAACTGGCGTCCAATTTTCTTGGCCGCAATCGAACAGCGAATGGACGTCGTCTCGGGTTTGCACGATTTCGTTTCGGAAGATCTCGAATTTGCAACAAAAACGATGAAAAACGGCGTGCGTCTGATCGACGTTCGAAAAAATGCTTTCAAAGAAACCGCGTCCGGTTATGACTTTAATAAAAATTGTGTTCGAATTCTAACTGTTGGCCAAGATTGTAGCGTTGGCAAGATGGTGACGTCTTTGGAAATCCAGCGTGGACTTCTAGCCGGCGGTGCGAATGCAAAATTCCTTGCCACCGGTCAAACCGGCATTATGATCGGTGGCGACGGAACTCCCGTCGATTGTGTCGTCGCAGATTTCATCAACGGCGCAGCCGAAGATTTGGTCAAGCGGAATCAGCACCATGATTTTGTTTTGATCGAAGGGCAGGGGAGCCTCTCGCATCCGTCGTTTTCCGCAGTTACAGTTGGGCTTTTGCACGGATGTGCGCCCAACGGTTTGATCTATTGCTACGAAGGCGGACGCCAACAGGTCAAAGGACTCGACATTGAATTGCCAGATAAGCTTGAACAGCTGAATGCCTATTTGTCGATCGCGAAACTCCGACAAGAATGCGAACTGATCGGCGTCGCCGTGAACACGCGATATCAAAGTCCAGATGAAGCGGCAAAAGAGATCGCAAACGCGAAAGAGACTTTTGGCGTGCCTGCATGTGATGTTTATCGGGAGGGGGCAAACCCGCTGGTCGAGGCATCGATCCAACTTCGAAACCGATTGACCTGCTCATGAAACTATCGCTCCGTCGAGCAAAACTGCCATTGCGTGAACCGTTCACGATTTCACGTGGAACCAGATCCTTTCAACATTCGGTCTACGTTTGTTTGGAACATGACGGTTTGCTTGGATTGGGTGAAGTCAGCGAAAACCACTTCTACGGACAGACGTTTGATTCCATTTCGCAATCGCTAAAAAAAACGTCTTCTGCACTCAATAGCTATATCGACAATCCACCGCAGGAGGTCTGGTCAACGATGGCCAGATTAGTCGAGGGCGATCTATTTGCACTTTCCGCACTGGATACAGCGGCTTATGACCTTCAAGGCAAAAGAAAAGGCGTTGCGACCTGGAAACGCTTCAATCTTGAATGGAACCGACACGTCAAATCAAGTTACACGATCGGAATTGACTCGATTGATGTAATGAGAAAGAAACTGACAGACAACGCCAACTGGGCAATTTTCAAGATCAAGCTGGGAACAGAAAATGATATCGAGATCGTATCGGAGTTGCGTCAATGCACCGACGGTATGTTACGAGTTGACGCGAATTGTGCATGGAACGTTGACCAGGCAATTAGCAACTCGATTGCGTTATCCGACCTGGGCGTCGAATTCATTGAGCAACCTCTACCCACAAATGCATCCTGGAAAGACAAAAATCGACTCTATAACGAATCTGCATTGCCGATCATTGCAGACGAGGACTGTCAAAAAGAAAGTGATGTCGTAACATGCCTTGGATCGTATCACGGCATCAATATCAAGGTAAATAAATGCGGCGGTTTAACACCAGCGATTCGAATGCTGAATGATGCGAAACGACTTGGCCTGAAGACGATGGTCGGTTGCATGATCGAAAGTTCAATTGGAATCAGCGGTGCAGCTCAATTGGCACCGCTACTGGATTACGCTGATTTAGACGGCGCCGCGTTACTTAAAGACGAACCAGCGAGTGGAATCCTAATTGAAAATGGAATAATCAATTTGACCGATGCACCGGGAAATGGTTGCTCAATCGATTTCGAAAGACTTGCAAATTTTTCGTCGGCAAAAAACAAATCTGTCCTATCGACTGACGCCCATGACTTTAAAGCACAACGACCTTAAATTGAAACCGTCTTACAATTCCAGACCCCGAATCAATGCAAGAAGCGTTCCAAAGGAAACAGAAATCTGCCGGGAAAGATGGTTACCTAAAACATCAAACCGATTCGATACGCGATAAACGCCAGCCCGTAAGCCAAGACGGTCATGTAGACAATTTGAAAAATGGCCCAATACCAACCGCCCGTTTCTCGCTTAACGACAGCGCTCGTCGGTAAACACTGCATCGCGAAAATAAAAAACACCAAAACGCTCAAGCAGGTTGCAGTGGTAAAGACCTTAGAGCCATCCGGATTCTTCGCACTCTTAAGAGACTCCGTTAATCCGTCTTCGCTCGTACCGTACAAAATAGCCAACGTTGACACCACAACCTCGCGAGCAGCAAACGAGTTGATAATCCCAACGGTTAACTTCCAATCATAACCAAGTGGCGCGAACACGGGCTGCACCGTTTTGCCAATTTGTCCCGCCAGTGAGTTCTCACTCTCAATGCTTTCCAGATAAAGCTCAGAAGGCGTTTTCTCTTCTTCGCCAGACTCCTGATCAGCGTCGTCGCTTTCAATGCCGGATTGTTTGGATGTCGCCTCATTCTTTGCGATCTCACCTTGCGATCGCAATTCCGCAAGCTGCTGCGATTGCGCCGCGGTCAGGTCGGCTTCGTTAGTCTTGGGATAAGTTGCCAAAAACCAAAGCCCAATCGAAAAAAGCAGAATCACGGTTCCGGCTTTCTTGATAAACATTTTCGCTCGATCAACGCTGGTCAAAAACGCATTTCGAAACGATGGGAAACGGTACGGCGGTAACTCGATCACAAGCGGTTTTGTTTCACCGGGAAGGATCGTCATCTTAAAAATAAACGCGATGATCAACGCGACAATAATGCCCAGCGAATAGGCGACCGCAAAAGTCAATGCAGCGAAGATCGGCTGGCTTGGAAAAAGAATGGCAACGACCATCGCATAAACCGGGAGCCGAGCCGAGCATGTCATCAATGGCAAAATCAAAATCGTCTTCAAACGATCTTGTTTATCATCAATTACTTTTGTAGCCATGATGGCTGGAATCGCACATGCATGCGCAGAAAGCATCGGCACAAACGCCTTTCCCGGCAAGCCAACTTTATACATCAACCGATCCATTACAAACGCCGCTCGCGCCAGGTAGCCAGAATCCTCAAGCAACGAGATCATAAAGAACAGAATCATGATCTGTGGCAAAAAAATCAGCATTCCGCCCACACCACCAATGATTCCTTCGGTTACAAGACCTTGGAAGTCTCCTTCTGGCAGCCAACTGCCGATGACTTCACCCGCCGTACCAAAGAGCCAATCCATCCACTCCATCGGAAACGAGGCAAACCAGAAGATAAACATAAACGTCAGCAAACCGACTGCTGCAAAGCAAGCGAGCCCAATTACCGGATGCGTAACGACCTTGTCTATTGCCAACGTAGCCTTTGACGGATCCTTCGTCACGCCAGAGCGATCAACAGCACTATTGGATACGCTCTCCGCCCAGTCGTATCTTGCCGCGAACTGACACCCTTTACATGATCCGCAAACATCTTTGCTAACCGCCGTTTCACAACCATGTTCGAATTGGTTGGTGATGACGGTTTTTAGTTGAGGGATGTTTTCACCAGTTTTCGCTGAAATCGCCACGACAGGGCAACCAAGTTCTTTTTGGAGCTTCTGGACATTAATCTTCAAACCTTGACTGGTTGCCGCGTCGATCATGTTCAACGCGACGACAATCGGTGTTTGCAGCTCCAGGAGTTGGCTGACCAGAAAAAGATTGCGTTGCAAATGGGTCGCATCAACCACAACCAAAACCATATCCGCGTCGTCATTGTTCAAGTAGTCACGCGTGACCTCTTCTTCCGGACTGGTCGCCTCGAGACTGTAAGCGCCTGGGAGGTCGATAATCGAGAACTTCTGTTCACCAATCGTTATCGCACCGTGACGATAATCGACAGTAGTTCCGGGGAAGTTGGCGGTCTTGGCACGCAATCCCGTTAAAGAATTGAACAGCGTTGTCTTGCCAGCGTTTGGATTCCCTAGCAACGCTATGATTGGCGGCGATTCTGGTTTATCCCCCAGAACAGGCAAGACGGCCGGTTTCACTCCTCCGTCTGCATCAGAAGCACTATCGTTGTTGTTGTCTGGCATTGAGAATCGAAATCAATTGCAATGAGAAAATCAATCTCAAATTTTTAAAAGCAAACCGATCCGAACTTCCACAACATTAGCGTCGGTGCATTAAAATCGCAAAAGTTGCTTCACATGTCCTAACGTGGCTTAACAATCACCCCATCGGTGACGCGTCGTGATAGCCCGACGTGAGAACCACAAACCTCGACAACCATTGGCGAACCCACTTGGATCAATTTGATGGTGCGTCCCTCACAAATGCCCATTACTTTCAAGCGGATCGCCTGCTCTTCGGGCAAATCCAACTCAGAAATCGTGATTTGTTGTGGAACCGATAAATCGGACAAAGCTTGTCGTTGGATCGCGATTGCCATGGGCATCTTTCTGTTTTTGAGACTGAGTCTCATTATCCCTTATTAAAGATCGGCAGTCAAGCACGAGAAGTAAACGAAAATGACGGAACCGACGATATTTCATCAGATTGCGAAAGGACACATGGTTTGGGGCCAAATGCCAAGAACCAATCGAAATCCAATGATTTCGGCGTGATGTATTCAAAACATTACGTGCGACCGATTCACGATTTGGCGTTGGTTTGATAGCTTATCTTCTTGGAAAATCGGGCTTCTGGTAGCTGCGAGCGTACAGGCAAGACCTTGCATCGCGTGAGCCTTAAAAACTCCTTCGCTCAACTTGAGATTGACGACGTGTTGCATGAAGCTTAACGGGCGTAAACCAAGTTTTTTACGTAAATTTGGTTTGCATCAACACATCATCGCCAATCATAAAACCGAGCGCTGAAAAAGTACCAAGCACTGAAAAAGTACCAAGCACTGAAAAAATACCAAGCAAGCTGCAATCTTTCTCATTCACCGTTCACTTCGCACCCAACCAAAGGAAAACAATGTCGCAAACGCCTGAGCAAACCGACGAAAAACTAGCCGCGATTCTGGAAGAAAAATCGGCGATGCGGCGGGAAGCGTACGACCGACGGAACGCTCAGGAAGGCAAAGCGTCGGTTAGCGATTCAGCGGTCGAGCGTTTTATGGCGTTGCCAGAATACCAGGAATCAAAAACGATTATGTGGTATATCCATTGCCGAAGTGAAACGCGAACCAAGGATAAATTGGTCGAGGAAGTCAACAAAAAAGAAAAAACGATCATCGTTCCCTACTGCACCGAGGACGAAAACGGCGAAAACAAATTGGGGTTATGGCGAATGGAAAGCCTGGAAGAAATGGTCGTCGGAAAATGGAACATCCTCGAACCGCCTCGAGACCTGTGGGGCAATCCTGAAAAAGAAGTTCAGCCGGAAGATCTGGATTTAGTCATGGTTCCGGGCGTCGGATTTGATCGCCAGGGCGGGCGAATGGGCAACGGGCAAGGTTACTACGATCGTTTAATGGACAAAGTGCGTACCGATTGCAAGCTGATCGCGTTATGCTACGAATGCCAACTGTTCGATCAGATCTTAACAGCTCCCCACGATATCTACATGGATAAAGTTGTAACCGAAACTGCGGTTTACGAAGGAAAAGGCCGCAGTTAACACCACCTCGCATACAATAGGTTGATAAGTGCCAAACCGGTCGGTCGTGCGAACGAGCACTCAGCGGTAAAATACGAACCATTCAATAAGCAATCTAACCAACACGAAATAAAATGTCTGAAAAAATCGATCTAGAAAACGAAGCAGAAAAATTGCGTGTCGCCGGCAACTACGACGAAGCGGCTGAGAAACTGCACAAAGCGCTTGAAATCGACCCGGATTTCGCCCGAGCCCACTTGGCCCTTGCGGTAACTTACTTTCGCCTGAAAGACGCCGAAAAAATGTGCCATCATGGCGAACGCGCCATTGAGATTGAACCGGAGGATGCGTTCAACTACACCGCGCTCAGCGTCACCTATCAGCGCGCTTGGCAACTGACAAACGACCAGAAGTACATCCAACTTGCAGAAGACACCAAAGCTAAAGCAGACGCAATGTAATTCGACGAATCCCATCTAGCAAAAGCGATCTCGTGCGATGCCAAATCGCAATGATTGTCGGTGCCGCGTCCTAGCGAGATCGGTCGGTTGATTTTTTCAATCGAAGGACGCCCCAAAGAATTTCCACGATAAGAACAGGCATGCTGACCGTTGGATTAAGATCCGCTGACGAAACTTATCACGCGTTTTGTTGATTGCGCCAGGTTACACAACCAACCAACCAACCAACCAACCAACCACAAACAAACAAACAAAGTTCGCATCTCGTCAACTGAATTGCCAGGTAGCAGTAACAGCCTTTGGGAATTCAAGACTCGCCGAAACCGCAACCCAAATCAAATCTGCATCACTTATCCGGTTAAACGTGAGTGAAAAGCAAATGTTATTTCGTAACGGCTCGGGCATATTGAACTGGAAGAAGGTCCTCCGCCGCACCAGCCCCAAGTGACTTGGCAGCGTGAAAAGGCCAGTAAGGATCTCGCAACAATTCACGCCCCAACATCACCACATCGACCTGACCGTTTGCCACCGCATCTTCAGCTTGTTGCGGCTCGGTGATCATCCAACTAGTTGTCGTTGGAATTTCAGCTTCCTTTCGAATGCGTTCGGCATAAGGAAGCATCATCCCCGGCCCCCACGGAATCGCACTCACGTCAGGCAAAACAAAGCCATGGCTGACATCGAGCATATCCAGCCCGGCATCCTTCAGCAATCGAGTCAATTCAATAGACTCTTCAATTGTGACACCACCTTCGATCCAATCAGTGACCGAAACTCTTGCTGTCAATGGAAACCGTTCCGGCCAGACTTCGCGAACCGCTTTGAATGTCTCAAGCAAAAACCGAATTCGATTATCAAAGCTTCCACCATACTTATCGGTTCGCTTGTTCGACAAAGGGGAATAAAATTCCGAAGCCAAGTACCCATGAGCAAAATGCAGCTCTAAAAAATCAAAGCCTGCTGCCAAGGCCCGCCTGGCCGAGTCGACAAAGTCTGTTTGCACACGTTTGATGTCGGTGGCGGTCATTTCCTTTGGTATTTTTGGAATGGTTCCACCGAACGCAATGGCTGATGGAGCTATCGTATCCCACCCGTCTTGGCCGGCATCAATGGAATCGTCTCCTTCCCATGGCTTTCGAACACTTGCTTTCCTCCCAGCATGAGCGATTTGAATTCCAGCTACCGCACCGTGCTCCTTCAAGAACTTGGTGATCTTGGTGAACGGCTCAACATGCTGGTCCGTATAGATGCCGCTATCAGCCGGACTAATTCGTCCGTCGGGCGAAACGGCAGTCGCCTCAACCATAACCATTCCCGCACCACCGACCGCACGCGAGCCAAGGTGCACAAGGTGCCAGTCGTTCGGCAAGCCGTCGTTCGAGCAGTATTGGCACATCGGCGAAACAGCGATTCGATTTCGCAGAGTGATTTCTTTAATTGAGAACGGCTCAAACAGTTTGCTCATAGATTCCTTCGATTTATATCGTGAATGTACGTTTTTGCGTCAACACATTTGGAATAAGGATTACGCAATTTTGGCTATTCGCCAACCACCCAGTGATCGTTCTCGTGTTCACACGTGATGAAACATGGCGTTTCGAGCACCTTCGGTTGACCGAGTAAATGACGTTGCACCCAAGAAACGCATAAAAAAACCCCGGTCGCGTGACCGAGGTTTTGCTTTACTGCGTCATTGATGTTGTTTAACGATCGTTGAAGTCCAAATACCACCATCCGTCGTCCCATTCAAGGGTGACTTTACGCCAGCCAAGTGGAACTTGAGGATAAGGATAGAATGGACCAATGTACGGCCATGCGGTTGGCGAATAGGTCTTTGGATAAGTTACCGCACCGTAGTTTGGATGTGGTGCGTAGCTTGGCCATGCATAGTTAGGAAGACCTGGCTCATCGTACCGAGCACCATTTGCTGGACCATTGCCTGAAACAGGCATGTATGCTGGTGCCTGCATGGGTCCACCCTGCATTTGAGGCCCCATCTGACGAGGTCCCATGTTTGGCATTGGACCACGAGGTGGCATTGCCGCCATTCTTGGTGCACGGTTTGGCAAAGCTGCAACCCGAGTTGGATTAGTAGCAGGAACAACGGACGGAGCCGCGGCTGGAGCAGCAACTGGACCAGCCACTCGAGGTGATCCTTGGCTCAGGTAGTCAAAGTCTTGAACTGGCGAATTTGCCGATGCTTGACGAGCCCGTGAAGATGTCGGAGGCTTGTCCGCTACCGACGTGATTTTCTCACCAATGGTGATACCGTCACGAATTTCGGTAACACCGAGGTTTTGAGCCTTTTGAGCCATGGTCAAGACCATACTCTTTTGCTTCTTTGTGGCAACGCGTCCCTTCAGGAAAACAACGCCATCTGCAACTTCCATATCCAATGTGAAGTCCTTGAGCGAGCCTTGCTGCTTCGCTTCAGAAAGCTTTTTATACAAGTGATTTGCGATTTTTTCGTCATCCGCATTTACAACGGACCCCACGAAAATGGCTAATGCGGCAAGCATCATGCCAAAGGTTTTACGGCGCATGTTTCCCTCCTGGATTGCATTGATCGCCCATGTTTCAAAACTTGCTTCTGGGTCGCCAACGTTGTCGACGGCAAGTTATTCAACGTAATGTTTGACAACAGTAAAAAGGCAGTTACTGGAAAATGCTTGGAGAGCTTCGCATCAAAGAATACGTTGAGTTATCTGACTCAACGAATTGCGATAGTGGTCGCACGTCGCACTCGAGCCGCTGGCTTGAGTGCGATGAACAATTCCCCCCAAGTAACTTCGTAAGTAAGTTACCCGAGATTAAGTTTCGGTAAGATCGACTATCGAATTGCTTCTTTTTTTCCGATTTTGTCGATCTTCGCGGAAATTGATGTTGTTCCGGTCATGATGCGAGACGTTGTTTTGCCGTTAAAGTCAACGCATCTTTTCACCGCGATGGGTCTGGCACGCAAAATCGTTCCAACCGAACCCACGACGCTAGCAATCTAAAAAGAAGCGAAACGTTGGTGGCCAGATCATCTGCGTTTCCGGATGGGGAAGACAAATTCAGGTGAAAGTCATCTCATCACCTCCGTTTTAGGGATATTTTTCGCAAATCCGGGATGCAATACCCACTTTCAATCCCTTGATGATCAGCCACAAAACATCTCGGTTCTTTAAAAAAAAGTCGTCTGACTGTGGCGGGCTCGGCTTCAGGGCTCCGACTCAGCTAGTTCCGCAATCAAAGCTACCTTTTATATTTTTCCGCCATGGCCCCAATCATTTCAGCAACCTTTTTTCTTGCCGACGCGGGTGCAATGATCTCGGCCTCGGCTCCGAGAGAAAGCACTCGCGGAATGATTTCCAATTCATGAGAGGCAGTGATTTTCAGCTCGATCCCTCCATCCTTTAACGGCGTTACCGTTTGACTCGCGTGCCACGGGTCTTCAATAACCCACGGTGCCGCAAAATCACTGATGCGGATCCGAAAGGTCTTTGTATTCTTCCCTGCAAAGATTCCGACACTCTGCGACAAATGCTCCACCAGGTCAAAATCTTTCTGCGGTTTGTACCATTCATCCAACGCTGTGATTTTTTCAAAACGGTCTAGCTTCCAATGGCGGACGATATTCTCGCCATCTTTCAGCTTCGCACCATCGACATCCGGCAACTTAGCAATGATGTATAAGCTTGATTGGTAGAAGACAATGGCTAGTGGCTCAAGTTTTCTTGTCGAGACCGGTTTCCCGACAGGACGGTAATCCGCCTCGATCACACGATGTTCCAAAATTGCGCGATTGACGGTTTTGATCATACCGTCATGTTTGTCATAAGATTTTGCCGGAGTACCTAAAACGTGCAGGACTTGGCGATACTTTTCATAATGTTCGGTTACGGCTGCGGGCAATTCCTCTTGGATCTTATTCCAAAACGATTCAATGCCGATCCAAAAAGGTGTACCAACCAGCGGATAGAGCAGGTCTCGCCCCAACGATAACGCAATCAGTTCTGTCGCCGACGCCGTAATCTTGTAAGTCGATTTGGCACGCGGTCCCAGCTTCCAGACTTTTCCACGACCGGAATCATGTGCATCAACGTCCAGTCCTGCTGCCTGCAATGCTTCCAAATCACGTCTCACGCTGCGAGTGTGTAACGACTTCAAACCCAGTTCGTCGACAAGATCGTCACGAATTTCTTCAAGTGTCTTTCCGTAGCGAACTCGCTCCAATATTTGAAGGACTTTATGTTGACGAATAAGTTGTTCGTTTCGCGCCATCACTCTCTCCCTAGATCGATGAAAAAAATTGATTTTAGAGTCCCAAATCCACCTTCGGATCCGATTGACCATTGAGCAATTATATGATGCGTTTGGAGACCAGCATATTGTGACCAGATTTTTCACTTTCGAATACCGATTATCTCTGTCACTCCCGAAAATGATTCCTAGACCCACTCCTCGGAGATGTCCTTGATCAAATCGATCACCCTTGTGTCGGCTGTCGAACGCATGCAACACGATTCCAATTTGACCACCAGCATTGACACGTTGGGTCAATCGCTTCAGAACAAATCGAAAATAAGATTTGCTGTGATGCCCGGGCTTGATCAGCGGAAAAAGAAGTGAAACGATACGATTATTGCATCGCCAGACTGAAACACCTGGCCGGTCGTGTTAGAACCTTTTTGAAAGCCTTGCGAAAGTCCCAGTGGCAAAACTTTATTTTTACTATTCGGCCATGAATGCCGGCAAAAGCACGATGCTCTTGCAGTCCGCGTACAATTATCGCGAACAGGGCATGAATGCTACGATCTACAAGCCCAAAATCGATGATCTTAGTCCAAACGGTCAAGTCACTTCCAGGATTGGCCTATCTGCTGACGCCGTAGAATTCGAAAATGATTTTGATTTTTTTGATACCATCAAACGAGAAACCGCTCAAAGCAAAGTTGATTGCGTTCTCATCGATGAGGCCCAGTTCCTTTCCAAAACGCAAGTTCTTCAACTGACCTTGGTCTGTGATCAACTAGACATTCCAGTTTTATGCTACGGATTACGAACCGACTTTTGCGGCGAACCCTTTGAGGGAAGCAAGTACCTGCTGGCCTGGGCAGAGGAATTAGTTGAGGTCAAAACAATTTGCAAAAGTGGGCGAAAGGCAACGATGAACGCACGCTTAGATGAAAATGGCAATCGAATCTGGGAAGGAGCACAAGTCGATATCGGCCACCATTATGAACCGATGAGCCGTCAAGAGTTCGAATTACTGCGTGTCACTCCCATCGAGTATGATCGCGACGTATAACGCTGCTTTAGTCCCTTTCGACAAACCTGCGACGATTAAAGTCACAGATTCACCATTCAATGCATTCACCATTCAATGCATTCATTTTGCCCAAGGATCTATAACACAAAGGCGGCCAGTCGGATCCGATCTGCCTTCACTTCAATCCTAATCCATAAGCCGTCGAAGCATTTCTCCAGAAATAGTCTTCACAAGCCTCTTGTCCCTTGGATGCGAAATAGGCGTTAACCAAACGAACGTAACTGGAGTAATCGCCGCTCTTTTTCGTGCACGGCCAGTTGCTTCCAAAAACAACTCGCTTTTGTCCGAAGTTCTTGTACAGGACATCAAGCACTTCCAAATAATGCTGACTGTCGGATGGTGCTGGCTGTTGTACGCAACGTTGATACAACCCAGAGATCTTGCAATAAACATTCTTGTTTTGGGCCAAACGTTCAACCGCGTCGATCCAGTCCTGCCCAGGTTGTTTTCCATCGATGTTGTACCCCAAGACATGATCGACAACGATTCGAAGACCTGGCACCGCCCGAGCGACTGCGTCGACCTCTTGAACACCTTTAACCCCCTGACCATTGCACAAAAAATCAAGTGACAGCCCCTCTTTGGCCAACGCTTCAAAATTCTTAAGGACCGTTGCATTGGTATAGTCGATTGGTTTTGGGTTCCGCGCACGAACACCAACAAATCGTTTGTCTTTTTTCAGTACGTTGAGCTGTTCTTTAAATGTATCGTTGGTTGGATCGATGTTACCGACGAGCGCGACAAAAAACTCATCACCCTCGATCAGATCAAGGACCCATTTGTTATCCGCCAGACGATTGCTCGCTTCGACAATGACCACGCCCGTTAACCCGGATTCTTTCGAAACCTGTTTGAACTCGGCCGGCAAATGAGGCTTGTAAAGCACAGTGTCGTTTTTCGGGGGCCACGGGATCCCCTCCGGACGGCCTGAATCGTAAAGATGAATATGGGTGTCAATCATATGCTTCACTTTCGGAAAGCCGACATCATCGGATTCCACTTTTGGGCGTTCATCGTCGCACAAACACCAGTTCGCATGCACAAATATAAGGAGTAGAATTCCGGTCAATACTTGAAATCGATTTCTGTTCATCATAGAGCTCTGCGTAAATAACTTGCGAATTTGGCTAGAGAATTTATCTAGCGAAGTGGGCTAGCGGCGATCCAGTCCGGTAAAACAACGGGCCTTGATGGTCAGCAGTTGGGGAGTTGGAGCACAGCGTAACAAACGACGTTCCCGTCATCATACAGCATCCAGCGTGTCTGTACTGTCCGCAAACTTTTGGGTTTCAATGCCAAACCGCTGGAGCATTGTGACAAAGAGGTTGGACAACGGAAGGTCTTCGCGTGTAATTTCTTTTTGCCATGGTTCACGACCACCCGTCCAGGCCCCTCCAGCAGGATTACTACCCGCATGGTTGAAATACTGCCCATGCTTGAAACCTAGATTTCTTCCACCCGTCAAAATCAGGGGGTAATTGCGTGACAAGTGAAATGCGCTGGACGCCGATCCGAACATTAACAATGTGTTGTCAAGCATGTTGCCTGAACCATCGGCTTCTTCAGTTGCCTTTAGCTTTGAAGCAAATCGCCCGTATTCTTCATTTAGAAATCGGCAGTACGTTCCGAAATTTTTCCAACCGCCAACCTTTTTCGTTTCGTGAGAAAGTTGATGGGTCAGATTAAACCCAACAGCTCGAGCCAAATAATCGCTGATCCCAACCCCGTTCTCTCGACCGATCTGATAAGTCGCAATGCGCGTCGAATCGGTCTTGAATGCAAGATAGATCAACTCGAACATCGTCTGCAAATAGTCCTTCGGTTCCTTAGGCGTTATATCAAGATTCAAGTGATCCACGTCAACTTCCGGCAGAGGAAGATTGATCCAACGTTTTGCTTTCTCAACTTTAATTTCCGTTTCGCGTACCGATTCCAAATACTCATCCAATGTCTTTTGATCGTGCTTTGAAAGTGTTTTTCGCAACGACTTTGCATCCGACAAAAGATCATCAAGCGTACTTTTGCTGAGCGCAAGTCTGCGAGACGCGTCGTTGTCATTTTTCACAAACAACATATCAAAGATTTTTTTGGGACGATTTTCTGCCGGTATTGCACGTCCGTTTCGGTTGTACGAAATGGTGTGACAACCGCGAGGCGTACCCGTCCCGCCATCTGTGGATAGAACGAGCGAACCCAAACGGGTCTGATCCCCAAATCGTTCCGCAAGTACCTGGTCCAGCGAAATCGAATTCCGATACTCGCCTGATGGACCCGTCGCAGCCCCCGTCAGAAATTGGTCTGCATTGGAATGACCGTGGATGCTACGGGCCGAGGGATGCGATAATCCCGAAAGAACCGTCAAGTCCTCCCTCAACGGCTCAAGTGGCTCAAGGCATTTCGTCAGCTTGAATTCTTTCCCGTTTCCATGAGGAAACCAAGACCAGTCCTTGTGGGCAGGATCTTCGGCAAGAGGCATCGGCACGCCGTCGGGCATATAGAAACAAGCAAAGCGTTTCTTCGTGTCATTTCGATCCCCAGATCCAGCAGCCCGAGCGGTCGCCTCGAACGCTGGTAACGCCAGGGCGACTCCAACGCCTCGAATAAACTTTCGGCGATCAAGAGATTCAATTTTGGTATTCATGAGCCTTTGCCTTTAGGTACACGTCCTGTGAAGAATTTAGCCGATATTAAAAATGATTTGCGAGTGAGGGGAAAATCCCAGCACATTTATCGTTTTTACCGAGAACGAAATAAATCGCTGGTGACAATAATTGTCACCATTGTAGCAAGTCCATCGCCACTGTTTCGAAGCTTAGCGGTCATCTCATCAATCTTGGATCGGTCGCCAAACACCAACGGTCGCCCAAGACCATAAGTCGTCAGTTTGTGAACTAACGCACGAACAAACTGGTCCTGCCGATTGGATAACAAAAACCGCTTTAGCCCATCCATCCCATCCAGCTTTTGTTGATTAAACAATTTGCTCGATGCGTCAACTCGTTTTCCATTGACCGTACTCCGCCAAGCTCCAACTGCATCAAAGTTTTCGAATGCAATCCCCCACGGATCAATTTTCGCATGACAAGACATGCATGCAGCATCGTTTCGATGGTTTTCAATCTGCTCTTTGAGCGATAGTTTTGCAATCGCAGGATCTGCCAGATCGATTTCCGGAACCGCAGGAGGCGGAGGAGGAGGTGGATCATTTAATAATCTTTCGAGCAACCAGATTCCACGTTTTAACGGATGCGAATCCTTTCCATCAGAATTCATTGCCAACAGTCCAGCCTGCGTCAAAACCCCGCCCCGTCGTTGAATCGGATCAAATTCGACACGACGGAATTGATTGCCATAAACTTCCCTCACCCCATAGTGCTTAGCAAGTCGTTCGTTGACCATAGCAAAATCCGCATGAAGAAATTCAAGGACACTTTCATTGTTTTGCAAAATTTCATGAAAGAATTCGATCGGCTCGTTTTGCATTGCTCTCTTTAAATCAGAGTCAAACTGTCGATAGACCTTTTTATCGACTTTAAGAAAATCGAGTAATTGCATGCCCAACCATTGCCGGGTAAATTGCCTCGAAAATCGCTGAGCTCTTTGATCTGCCAACATCCGAGTGACCTCGCCAGCCAAAACATTCGGGTTGTCCAGACCATTCTCGGACGCCAAATCTAAAAGTCGCTGATCTGGAGTACTGCACCAAAGAAACATCGACAAACGCGTCGCCAGTTCAAACTGGCTGAGTTTTTGAGATTCTGATTCACTTCCAGCCTGCACAAGATAAAGAAACTTTGGCGACGAAAGGACACTCACCAGCACCTCCGTAATTGCCTCTCTGAAGTCGTCACACTTCGGTCGAATCTGCGTAAACAAACGAAGCTTCTGATCGACTTCGTCAGTGGAAACATCACGACGCCAAGCCCGCAACATAAACCGCTCCAAAATCTTTTGCGCAGCCAAAGTCTCGTTGACCTTGCCTTCATGCTTTCCCAATATTCGAGTGTGTGATTCAGGCGGCCATTGTTCATAAAAAGGTGCTGTAACCTCAACGTAATCGATTTGGATGTCACACTTGGAAACCGAACTGTTTATTAGTTTGATGTACTCAGACGGACTTGGCGTTTTCCCCATTGGTGAAGTTTTTCGCACCGAGTTTCGAGGGTATATCTCACTCAACGGTATCACCCATTCATAAAACTCAGGCTTATCCAGCGAAGCATCGATTGCATGATCTTGCTGACTAATCCTGACCGATGCCTGCGAGTCATTGCTTGCCTGCCAGCCAAATTCAAGCTGTAGGCTTGGAATTCGCGGACTGGAGTCCTCAGTGCCATCGGAAACAGATCGAGAAGCACGCACGCGAACTCGCAATGATCCGGAATCAGGAATCTGGTTGCCCAATTCCAGGATTAATTTCTGTCGAGCTGGAAGGATAGCAACGTGGTTCGCTGAAACCGGAACCGACGGTCGAGTCTCTGTCGGCTTCAACGCATATCGAGCACCACCGTAACTCCACGCTGAACGGGTGGTCACCCCTGAATCAACATCTTCAAAATAGGCCTGCGCGTGTTTGGTGCGTGATCGTTTCGCATGTCGCTCCAACTCGAGAGCTAACATGTCTAGATCGTCCTTATATTTACCTTTGATTTTTTTGACCTCGTCATCGAACTTTGCACGCAACAAAGCCGATGCGTCTGACATGGATATTCCCCAATACATCGGGGTTGGGCGTTCACCTTCAACGGTCGCATTCCTCAATGCTTCTTGAATCGCATCTCGGTAGCCCCCGAATTGAACGACCGACATTTGCAACATTTCAGAGCTGTTTTGAAACCCCTCCTCCGAAACAGCTTCAGGGGGTAGGTCTTTGCCAAAATCAATCGGCGATCCTAACAAATCCTGCATCGCGTAACTAAATTCATAGCGTGTCATCCGCCGAAAAGACGAATGCGATTCTTGATCGCGCCGAATCGCGGAAGCCACTTGAACTTCCGATGAAATCCAATCAATCACTTTTGCTCTCTCAGAATCGTCGAGCTTAACTTCATCAGCGGGAGGCATCTCACCATTTGTCAGTACAGCAACCACTTCCAACCACCAATCTACGTCGTCTCCAAGAACAAGATTGGGATCCAATTGGTCAATCCGAATGTTACCTTCTTCGACCTCTGCACCATGACATTGAACACATGCCTTTTCCAGGATGGGCTTGATCTCAGCTCGAAACTCAACAAGCTTCGGCTTAGGCATTTCCGTTCCAAAAACCTGTGGTTTGAATTCCCGATACTTGGATCTTTTCGCACCCAATGACTTTAACTCACGGTAGGTCAATTGCGATTCAACCTTAAGTTCGTCGCTGACCTTGTAAATGGCCCTCTCCGACTGACGCTCTTCTTGACTTTGTCCAAAACAAGAACCACCCAACGAAAAGACGAGCCCCAATACCAGGTAAGGAAATAGCAAGGATTTTTGCAGGGAGGAATTTTCGTTCATTTTGCAAAATTTTGGATAGGTGCTGGAAGAAACCGCCGACGTGGTATCGGTTTCATCGAGGAAGGAATTGTGCTTGGGAGAGATTGTCTATTGTATTCGAAGCAGCGATTTCAGTGAAATGCTATCTAGGCATCAATTGAATCGCTCAAAAAGTTCATGATGATGTAACAAGGCCATTCCCCTTTTTTGTCAAACAACACATGGGAAACGATCAGCGTCCGCCCAACTAAATGAAAATTCGTAAAATTCGCACGCCCCCTAATTTTTGCCACATAACATTTCCAACCTTTTTTGCACCGCAATCTTTTTTGCCGCAAGGAACCGGAAAACGTTCCCATACTGGCAAACTTAGGTTTTAGAGGTATGGCTTTTCACCAAGACGAGGCCTGTCAGCCGTTGGAGTTTCCGAAAGTTATCGGTTCAAACCATGAGTCTTTAAACCGACCACCGTCTCGAACGCAAAGGGCGATCGCAAATGCGATTTACAAGGCGGAGAAAAGGCGTTGCATGAATCGAATTCGCGCTTCGTTTTCCATTCATCACGCTGATTGTGATCTCATCCATGGAGTGAACCAACTACATCTTCATGCGCCAGCCCCTTATTTCGATGATGACCAAACGCTAACTTGACGCCGACAAGATTCAGCTCTTCGGACGCGGGACCTTCGCGGATTTCGCCCCTCTTTGGCTACGCCGTCCCTTTTTCCCTTTTGCCTTGTAGGAATTGACGTTAGCGTCCTCCAACGGCTCACCGACCTTATCATGCAACTGCGATACACGGTCACGAAGGGCCGCAGCTCGTTCAAATTCCAGATTCTCGGCGGCCAAAACCATTTCAGTCTCCAGCTCTTTGATGTACTCCTCAGTAATGACCTCGGTCGCATTAGACTTGCGAACTGTTTCTGCTGCATCACGCTGCTGAGCTGCCGCCGTTTCGATACCATCCGCAATCTTCTTTTTGATCGTTTTTGGAGTGATGCCGTGTTTAGTGTTGTAAGCCTCCTGTATGGTACGCCGTCGGGTCGTCTCATCAATGGCGGCTCGCATTGCCTCGGTGACTTTATCAGCGTAGAGAATCACTTTCGCATTGACATTTCGAGCCGAACGACCAATCGTTTGTATCAACGAAGTTTCGCTACGCAAAAAACCTTGTTTGTCGGCATCGAGAATCGCGACCAATGACACTTCCGGCAAATCCAATCCCTCTCGAAGCAAGTTTACACCCACCAAACATTCATGCACGCCCTTGCGCAGATCCTGCAGCAATTCGACTCGCTCAAACGCATCCAGCTCGCTGTGCAGCCACTGGCTTCGGACGCCATTTTCGCTGAGATAGGCGGAAAGATCTTCAGCCAGCCGTTTGGTCACAGTTGTCACCAAAACGCGTTCGCCTACGATTTTGCGTTCGTTGATTTCCGCCAGCAAATTCGCCACCTGGCCTCGCGCCGGAACGACATCGATGATCGGGTCAAGCAATCCGGTTGGCCGAATAATCTGTTCAACGATTTCACCATCCGCTTTCTCAAGCTCATAGTCGTTTGGCGTTGCCGAGACATGGACAACCTGATGAATATTAGCTTCCCATTCTTCAAATTTCAAAGGTCGATTGTCGAGCGCGCTTGGCAAGCGAAAACCGTGTTCGACCAAAGTCGTCTTGCGACTTCGGTCGCCCGAATACATCGCGCGCACCTGCGGTACCGTCACGTGTGACTCATCAATAAACAACAAAAAGTCTTTGGGAAAAAAATCATACAGCGTGGAAGGGGTCTCGCCTTCTGTTCGTCCTGATAAGGGTCGGCTGTAATTTTCAATTCCTGGACAGTGTCCAACCTCCTGCATCATTTCAATGTCAAAGCGAGTCCGTGCATTTAAACGCTGCGCTTCGAGCAGTTTCCCCGTTTCCCGCAACACCTCCAATCGTTCAGCAAGCTCATCTTTGATCAGTCCAATCGCTTTCTGAATTCGCTCCTCGGGAGTCACAAAATGTTTCGCCGGATAGATAAAAAGTCGATCCTGTTGCGAAATGACTTCGCCTGACGTCGGGTTTATATAAGAAAGCTGATCGACCTCGTCCCCCCAAAATTCGATCCGATAAGCAAACTCTTCGTAGGCGGGCCAAATTTCGACGCAGTCGCCCCGCACTCGCATTTTTGAGCGTTCGAAGCCGACGTCGTTGCGTTCGTATTGGATGTCGATTAATCGAGAAATCATATCGTCTCGGTCAACCTCAGCCCCCTTTTCCAATGCCACCATCATATTCTTGTAATCTTCAGGTGACCCCAAGCCATAAATACTGGAAACACTGGCAATGATGATGCAGTCTTTGCGGCTGACGAGAGAACTGGTCGTCGCCAGTCGGAGCCGATCGATTTCATCATTGATCGAGGCATCTTTTTCGATGTAGATATCGCGTTGTGGAATATACGCTTCCGGTTGATAGTAATCGTAATAACTAACGAAATAGTGCACTGAATTATGCGGAAAGAATTCCTTGAATTCGGAATAAAGCTGTGCAGCCAACGTCTTGTTGTGTGATATTACGAGAGTTGGTTTTTGCATTCGTTGGATAACATTCGCCATCGTGAATGTTTTCCCTGAGCCAGTCACTCCCATGAGGACCTGTTGGCTTTTTGTTTTGAATCCTTCAACCAAAGCCTCGATCGCTTCAGGTTGATCTCCAGCCGGTTCGAATGGAGAATTGAGTCGAAATTCACCTTGCAGCTCACCCATTTCAAACTCCGTTCTTCGATTTAGGGATTCTGGATTCCAATTCTTTTTCGTTACGTTCTCTCTCAGGAAACGGACGCAAAAATTTCTTCAGCGCCTTGAGCTTGTTCGGCCCGATTCCATCAACGTTGCGTAATTGATCCAAGCTTGAATAGCCACCAATTTCTGTTCGATAATTCTCGATGCGTGTCGCCAACTCCTGCCCAATTCCAGGGACGAGCGCAATCTCAGGCCATTCCGCAGAATTGATATCGATCGTAAATTGGTATTCGCGTTTGGGTTCGGTTTCGATATCAATCACTTCACCATCTCGGCGAAATGACGCGTACTTCCAGAAAATGACAAGGATTGCGATTGACAACACTATCGCAATCGCGGCTTGGTCACGTTTTTGAAAGTAAAACTTCATGAATGAGAAGCGAACAGATTGGATTGGCAAAGTCCTGCATTATCGGCGATGAATTGATTTTGCGGGAGCCCCGGAACCTGTCTAGTGCCTAAAAAACCGAAACTGGACGCGGGCGTCTTTTGCGAAACCAATCCGCAGATCAACGCATGAAAAATGACTTTAACCAAGTAAAAACAACTCTCATATCAATCTTTACTATGTCGAATGAATTTGAAAAATCAGCAAAGATGCTAATCAATCTTGCATTTGAAGAAGACTTGCACGATGGAATCGACATCACTTCTGAAGCGTTGTTGGACAGATCGGAAACGGGCGAGGCACGAATTATCGCCAGGGAAGACGGCATTGTCTGCGGGTTGAAATTGGTTCCGTTCATCGTTCAAAAGTTCGCCAGCGGGCTTGAATACCGATCCCTCTGTTCAGATGGTGAATTCGTTTCAAAGGATACTCCGATTCTGAAGTTGTCAGGCCAAGCGATCGATCTACTTAAGATCGAACGCACGATCTTGAATTTTCTTGGACGGTTGTCCGGAATTGCGACACTTACACATCGATTCGTCGATTTAGCAAACGACTCAAACGCCAAGGTTTTTGACACCCGCAAGACAACCCCCGGTTGGCGGCGATTAGAGAAATACGCCGTCAAATGCGGAGGAGGCGAAAACCATCGCATGGGATTGTTTGATGCAGTTTTAATCAAAGACAATCATCTAGCAATGCTTGACAGTTCGGAACAAGGATGGCTTCCCCGCGTGGAATTGGCCCTTAAAAAAATCCGCCAAAGTTCGCCAGATGTCACCGTGCAAATTGAAGTTGATAATCTGGAACAGCTCAAAGCCCTTCTTCCACTCCATCCTGATATTATTTTGCTGGACAATATGACCAATGCTCAACTTTCAGAGGCGGTCCGTCTACGCGGCGATCATCGAATCGAGTTGGAAGCGTCCGGCGGCGTGCGTTTGAGCACGGTTGCCGAGATCGCGGCGACCGGTGTTGAACGTATCAGCGTCGGCGCGTTGACTCATTCTGCGGTTAATTTCGATTTTGGAATGGATTGGATGGAGGAAATGTGAAATGTTGATTCCGCGTAAGAGCAGCTGAGAAAATCATGTCGGCGAAACAACATTCTCATCGGTTAAACGACAAATGACGAAAGCAAGCGAAATTAATTACCCACATGCTGTCGGCAAAACTGGCCGCGAATATGCTTTAAACAAGCCCTTCTCGGTCGATCTTCCGGGTGACTTGTTAATAAGTTTCGGTTTCAGTCAACGATTTTTTTCCGCTCCGCCGGCACGTATTTTGGACTTCGGATGCGGCACGGGATGGACAAGCTGGATGCTTGCAAAGATGGGCTATTCGGTTGTCGGACAAGACATTAGTCCTGAAATGATTCGCCTTGCAAAGGAAAATAAGGCACGTTACGCGGCAACTAATCTTGAATTCAAAGTTTGTGATTACGAACATCTTGATTTTGAAGGCGAATTCGATGGTGCATTATTCTTTGATTGTCTACATCATGCGGAAGATGAATACGCCGCATTGAAAAGCGCCTTCAATGCTTTGAAGCAAGGAGGTGTTTGCGTGGCACATGAACCCGGGGAAGGGCACTCCAAGAATGAAGCTACAATCGAAAAAGTCCAATCGTATGGCGTAACGGAAAAAGACATGCCGCCCAGCAAGATCGTATCAATGGCGTCGACCATTGGCTTCAGCCGGTCATCAATTTTTCCATTTCCTGAAGATCTTCTATCGGCGATATTTTCCAAACATGACGGTAATCCTGTACCACCAACTGGGGACGGGTATTTTGGCAAACGTCAATACCGAAAACAATCAGGCCGATTGATGTCCGATGCGTACGGATTATTCACCCGATTGCAAGATTCTGGCTTGGTCGTTTTGACGAAGTAACGACCGCCGGTTGCAACGTGTCACAAGGCGTCTCGATGCAAAACGCCACATTGACGCGGTAGCAATCCTGAAAGAATATTGGTCTTCGAAGAAACCAGTCGTTGCGTTGTCCCTCTGAAACGTTGTTGCTTGCAGGGTCCACTTGCACTTAAAGAGAATCCGCACCAAATTTTTGGATTTGGACCAGAATGGAAACTTCATCTGTAGAGGTTGCCTTGGGCGTCCAAAAGTGCCAGGTTTTCCATTCGCGGGAAAGCGTGCGGAGGCCAAGAGCCTCTGCAGCCGTTGGTGCGTCCCGATATCGAGCTGGTCATTGACCCTGGTTTGGCATTCAAACTCATATCGACAAGAAGTAAAACAGGCCGCACAATGGCGGCCTGTTGTTATGCATTTATTTAAAATCCCGAAGAAAACGGCTGCAAACTAGACAGCCGCTCAATCACGATTTCAGTCTATCTACTTCTTTTCGGCTGGTTGACCAAGTATAAAAACTCCGCCACCCGAACCGCCACCGGATGAAGCGTTGACAATGTAGTCAGCGTCCAACGACTTTTCAATTCGTTTTTTCGCATCCATCAAATGGCTTTTGGTGTACGAATCCAATCGATCCGCACCGGTAAGTGCCTTGTCAACTTTCCCTTTCAACTCCGTCAATGTCATCATTGCCAAGTTTGAAATTGGTTTTGATGCAGCGGAAGAACTTTCGCTCATCATCAGGTCAACTAAACGCTCCAAATGCTCACGCTGCAAATTGCGACGGAGACTTGAAACCATGGGCTTTCGAGTCGAGTACTTGCCAACCGGTGCATTTTCCAATTCTTTCCAAATTGACTTGGTCAACTTTTCCATCAATTCAGGAAGCGTCAATGCATCTTGGTCTTCTGGAATACGAAACTCGTTGTCGTAGACGTTAATCAAACGAGTTGGGCTCATCAATTGCGTCAATGTCGACGCCTGGATACCCATGATGCGATCATGAACCGGCCAGTTTTGGCTTGACGACGATCGACGTCCGCCGCTTGATCGCCAATGGCTGGCTGACATGTACTGCAATAACTCAGGAGTCAAACCGTATTTTGCGTCATCAAATGTCGACGAAATAATAAAATCCAATGCCGCTCTTTGCTGTGCGACAGGAACGACTTCGACTGGAGGCTTGTCTTTGATATCACCTTTTTTGTGGCGTGAGATGAAAAGTCCACCGATCCAGCGTGACATCATGCTGGTTGCACGCGTTTGCATACTTAATGTCATTTCGTAGCCACGACGTGATTTCGACCATGCATCACCATCTTTGACGAACGTCTCAAGAATTTTGCCACGATGATATTCCGCAAGTCGCATTTGACTCTTGGCGAAATCAAGAGGATCTTTCGAAAAGTCATATCGCTGTGCCAATGGATCCGGGCCTGATGTGTCTTCGTCGGTGCCGTAGGTCAATTGTGGATCTTTGACTTTGGCCAAAATTGGCTTCAAATCCTTATCGAACGAGTAACCGTATTCGATTGCCCACATGTCGTAAGGACCAACGCCGATCATTCCATAGTCGCCTTGAACGCCATCCTTCTTCGTATTGAAGTTGGTGGGGATGTAATCCATAACACTTCCAGCCAAAGGGATTTTACCCTTCAACTTTTCACTATTGATTTCGTCCAGCGTGTAAATACTGGATGCACGGAAGTTGTGCCGTAGTCCGAGAGTATGCCCCACTTCGTGACAAACAAGATCAGACAAAAGTGGACCAATGAAAGATTCTGGAATGCCGTCGAGGATCTGCTCTTTCGGCTTGTCGTCCTTCTTCTCTTCTTTTTTATCACCGTCTTTCTTCTTGTCTTTATCTTCATCTTCGAAGATTGAACCGTTCGCAATCATCATTCGCATCATGCCTACATCGAAAGCACGACGGTCCGCTGCTTGACAATAACCGTTTACCTGACTGATTCGGTTATCGAGACCATCTGAAATGTCGTCGCCAATTGCTTGTGTGCTGAAATTTGCTGCAGCATGACCTGCCATCGGCATTCGCGATTGGTTTTGAATGGTCGTAATGATTGCTTTGCGATCTGCAGGATGGGCAAGCCGAACACGAGGGTCCCAATTGGGATGATCCGCAAGCCATGCCAATGTTTCCGGCGTGAAACCAGCCGACATGAGTTTCGGCATCTCTTCGGTAAATTGCCGCTCGAAAACACGAATCCAACCGTCGGTCAAAACAATGTCAGCATCCAAGATCTGTCCCGTTTCGGGGTGAACGCGACTCGGACCGATCGCGGTGCTTACATTGTTGTTTAACCAACGAACGAAGTTGTAACGAACGTCTTCAGGAGCCAGGTCCATGTAAGCACCTGTCGAAGCGTCTTGCTGATGAACAATGATTGCATCGGAGATTCCGACCGCTTCAAACGCCTTGTTCCAATGTTCGATTCCACGCTTAACCCAACGTCGGTACCGTACCGGTGTGGTATGTTCGATGTAGAAGTGAATGGGATTTTTCGGAGGCGAAACTTTCAACGTTGGATCACGCTTTTCCAGGTGCCAACGATTGATAAATCGCACTGCAACTTCGTCGGCATCGTACTTTCCGTAGTCATCATAGGATGTCGTAAAGTAACCGACTCGCTGGTCCGCGGTGCGAGGCTTGTAAGAGGGGTCCTTGGTGATTTTGCTGATTGAGTAATGAAGCGTTTTCAACGTTCCATCGGCCATCGGGGCGCGGAATTCAATCTCCACATTCTTCGGAAATGACTTAGCCATCGCAATTTCAGCCAAGTAGGACTTGGTGATTCGCACTGGGGCACTCATGAATCCGCCGCCGAAGAATAGCGATGCCTGCTTCACAAGCAAATCGTCGAGATCAATGACCGGACCGCCGCGTGGGTTCATCGCCACGATTGGCACATCGGTCAAAATACGATCGGTGTAGAGCCGCTTGATGCTGCTTTTTGCCTCAGCTTCGCCGGTAGTTTTGACTTTTTGATTGGGGGCAATGATTGCAACACGCTTGCCGATCACTCGGTATCGAACGTACAAATCATTCTGCTGAAGACCGGCAAACGATTCACCACCTGCAACGGTCAAGGCAATGAAATGTCGTTCCGGACTGTTGGGGATAATTGCCGTTTTCGGAAGTTCGGCCAGCATCTGTCCGTCTTTGGATCTAGTCCAAAGTCGCATGAAAGCCCTAGAACCATCAGAAACAGGTACTTCCTTGTAGCCCTCGATCACTTTCTCAAGTGGTGGATAGTCGGGCTTTTTGGGCGTCGACGCCGAGGATGAACTGGAGGACGCCGGCGTTTGGGCCAACGCAATGGATGGGATCGCGATCGTGAGGATCACCGAAGCCACCAAGCGGAAATTCATTCGCATTTGCTATTCCTTTGGAACAATTCGAAAAAATCAATAATGTTAGTTTTGAGCAACTGTAAAGTATAGGTAACATCTACCGGCCCTGCGGTTCAATTTTGCAGGAAATTAGACCGAACAGGCCGGGGTATCACAGTTAGCCATCTCGGAATATTCGAAAAAAAGATCAAAATAGTTGCTTTCGTTTTCATTTCCCTCGATGGTCATTGCGTGGAACCGTCATTCAACGCATTTCCTTCACATTTAAAACTGAATCCAACAATGACGTTTCAGAAAAAACTGCTGCTTAAAACGACTAAAAACGGAGACATGTTTGACATCACCCCCAAGGTCGCCGAAGTCGTTCGGCAAAGCAAAATCCAGGTTGGGATGGTAAACGTTTTTAACGTTGGAACGACCGCGTCAATCGGAACCATAGAAATGGAACCGAGTTTAAAGGCCGATTTTACGGATACTGTAAATCGTTTGATCCCAAAGGACGACAGCTACGACTACTCCGAGACTACGGAAATTGGGAACGCCCATTCTCACATTCAAGCGACCGCACTTGGCTGCGAAGTCACGATTCCGATTTCTGATGGAAAGATGATGCTTGGAAATTGGCAGCAAATATTCCATCTGGAATGTGATGAAAAACCGAGAATTCGCGACATTGTTGTCACCGTCTATGGAGATTCATAAGGCTGGATGCCAATTTCCCAGCGGATTAGACAACGAGAGCGCACCAATGTTCCCGACCCAAAATTCCTTGGCGTCGACCATACCGGAAAACCGACAATCTCTTCCCAACCGTGGCGACGTGACGAGCTGAATCTAGAAATTTTCAATGCAGCATGAAAATTTAGAACCGGGCGGATGATGATACCGATAGCGATTCTGACAGATGTTCGGTTTCGCTTTTTGAAGGTCGCCCATGTTACACCGTCTTGCATTCACCTCGGTTCTTTCGTTGACGCTTGCTGCGTCATCTTTTTCAGCAAGCTCAAGCCTGTTCGCGCAACGAGTCATTGTTCCCGGCACCGGCACAAAAATCATGAATGTGGGTGATGATTTCGAAGAAGAAAACTGGACCTACAATTTTGCTGGCCCCAAAAGCAGCGACAACATCGATAAAAAACGCCGTGGCCCGTTTGGGCGTGCAGCAAACGGAAGATGGTACGAAGGTGGAAAAAGAGGGGATCCGGATGTGGTAAAGCAAGTCCCAACGCCGGCAGGAGGCTTATCTGGAAGCAAAAAAGCGCTGCTGCTTCGCAGTATGAAAACAGGTGTCCCCGGCAAAGTCACCAACAAAATGCAGCAAGACGACTTCATTTGCAACATCCATGAAAAAATCGGACGCACGCCCATTCGATTGGAACCAAATTGTGTTGTCCGCGTATTCCTGCCGCCAATTGACGAATGGGAAAACCGAACGGGTCCTCACTTTGCATTTCGAATTGCGTTGGAAACGACGATCCGCAAGCCAAACACAGGGTTCTTAAAAATCGGCTCATCAAAAACAAGCGAAACGTATTGGCCCGGAATGTTTATTGAACTGGATAGCAAACACGACGGAAAACGCGATCACGACTATGCTTGGATCCGCATTCGGGGTGACAAGCGGGGTCGCGACTTTAAAGGCATGCAAATCACGCAAACCGGATGGTGGACTCTCGGAATGTCAGTTTCCAAAGACGGATACACCCACTTTTTTGCGAAGCCTGGCGTTGAAGACTTGACCACTAGTGATCGCATCACAACACAAATCCCGTACAGCTACACGCCCGAGACATTCCGAACATTCTTCTTTAATGTTTGCAACAATGATGACGGAAAGACGTGGTCAACCAAGTGGGTGATTGATGATCCAACTTTTTACCGAGCAACATCGACCTTAGCATCAGAATCAAAATAACCGTTTCAAACATGATGGCGTTTGATATTCGATAACTCATCTGAACGGTTAATCACGTCCATTGCCCCGTAGCAGCTTGTGGGAAAGGTGTAGTTGTCAACGACGAACGATGAGTTGGCCGATAAACTGTGGGGACATCGCATCTCCCCACAGAAATCGCATCTCCCCACAGAAAAAGATCTGGATCACGCCAAAATCAATTCCTGTCCCGAGGCGTAAACTAGACTTCAGGATTGATTGTTCTTTTTTGAAGACCTACACACTCTGGGATCAGCGATGAATCCACACGGCGCCAAACCGATTAATACGCTTCCTCCTGACGGTGACAAATCTGAAGCTGAAATTCAAGAGCTTTTGAACCGCATCAACGTTTTGGTGGACGAATCCAAATCGCCACATCAAACTGGCGTTTCGGGAACCGCGGCGCCCATGGCATCAGCAATGACTCAAAAAAGCGTGCACCCCGGAACCGGACTGACAAAAAACGACGCCTCAACTCAAGAAAGCGTCTTCTTCCCAAAAGCCCCGCGAAATTTCAGGGAAGCAGGGACAAACGACTCTCAAGTTGAAGCCCTCGTCCTCAAATTTTTACTTTCCGCCGGTGACTGTTCAGGACGAAAAATATCAGAACAAATCAAACTACCATTCATCACGCTCGAACCCTTTCTTGCGCAATTGAAAACCGATCAATTGATTGGATTCATCGGACAGGCCGCGATGAACGACTATGTTTGCCGCTTGACTGAATCAGGTCGCGACCGTGCCCGCCGTTATTCTTCTTCGTGTACCTATTTTGGCTCCTGCCCGGTTGCTATTTCCGACTACATCGCGTCGATCAAAGCCCAATCCATCGAGGGACAATTCCCAACCAAATCAGATCTGAGAAAGGCGTTTTCGGATCTCTTGATCTCGCCGCACATGCTAAACAAACTTGGACCGGCGATCAGTTCCGGGCGTGGCATGTTCCTTTACGGTTATCCAGGCAATGGCAAAACGAGCATAGCCGAACGTGTGACACGTTCTTTCGGAAAATACATCTGGATCCCTCGATCAGTGACTGCCGCTGGGGAAATCATCCGCGTCTACGATCCGATGAATCACATTGAGGCCCCGCTCGAAAGTGAAGGCGTATTCTGCAATTCCGAAGTCGACGCACGATGGGTTCGTATTGAACGCCCAACGATTGTCGTCGGAGGAGAGCTCATGATGGAGCACCTTGAGATTTCGTTCAACGAAGAAAACGGAATCAGTGAAGCACCGGTACAACTGAAAAGCAATTGCGGTGTCCTTGTGATTGACGATTTTGGGCGCCAACGCATGACCGTCGACGAATTGCTAAACCGCTGGATAGTTCCGCTCGAAAAACGATATGATTACCTAAATCTTGCAAGTGGACAAAAAATACAAGTCCCATTTGATCAGCTGGTGATCTTTTCAACCAATCTTGAACCCAAAGACCTTGTCGACGACGCGTTTCTCCGTCGGATACCCTACAAAATCGAAGTTGAAAATCCGTGCCGCGAACATTTCATAAAGCTTTTCGAAATCATGTCAAAGGTCATGAAAATCCCCGCCAATCCTGCGTCGGTAGAGCACTTGATCAAAACCCATTACGAACCGACCAATCGCCCGTTTCGAAACTGTCACCCACGCGATCTCTTGCTTCAGGTGCGTAATTATTGCAGGTTTAACGAACTTCCCATTGAAGTCACGAACGAGACGTTCGATTTTGCCGCGGAGAACTACTTTTCAGTGATGTAGCTTCCAAAACCCATGGGACATCCAAAAAAATTTGGGCAATACAATTCAGACATAAAAAAAGCTGACGTTATCAGTCAGCTTTATCTAGTAGATTTTCTCGCTATTTTGCCTGGTTAGCTTCTCGCTATTTTGCCTGGTTAGCAAACATCAGGCCTAAACGGCCGAGAGCCTATTGACGCTCAACGGTTTCTTGACGAGTCGTCACGCCAAAAATGGGGATCAACGCGTCTCGTTGAATCTGGGCTTTTCGAAATACTTGTCGGTCCCAAAAGAATCGGTACCCAACCACTCGGCCATTATCACCGTTTCCAACATAGACAATCAAAGGTGCCGGCTTCGTGCTTCCGCGGGCGGCCTCATTTGCATTAAAACTGCCAACAGTCATCACCAAATCAGGCGAGCCACCTTTGTCCAACCCAAGCGCCGTGTCGACCCGAACCGTCCATTCGCCAAGAAATTCTTTGCCGGGACCAGGCAACCAGGCGTAGAGAATACCCGATTCGTAATCCAAGGTGAAAAGAACATCTACATCACCATCGATTGACGCTGTCGCCATTGCCATCTTTTTTCCGCCAGTTGCGGATTCAGCCTTGAGCATCAATTGCTCAAATTTTGATGGCTGCAATTGTGAGTCAGTCGTGGTTTCCGCTGATTCAACTTTTGTCAATTTTCCGTAGAAATACCCACTGGTCAAACATGCAGCAACAAGCATGACAAGCGTCAACGCCAAAAAAAAGTTCTTTTTCATAATCTGAGATACCTTTATCCCTGAGTGACCGTTGCCTCTTAAATCGAATTGACTTGTCGCAACCTCACTGAATCCAATAGCGGCAAACTGATTCAGCTTGTTTACCAATTTTTCGTGGAAAAAGTGAAGTACTTTTTGAAGAATCAAACAGGACTCTGATTGATTTCAACATCTGTATCGGCAACCGGCCAATTGCGAAATTCGACCTAATAAATAAATTTCAATCGTGTAACTTAGCGGATCTAGAAAATAACCGCTGGCGATCGTTTTCTAGTTCAGAGGCCGCATTTTACGGGCGACCAGCAAACGAAGCAACAGAAATGCTGCATTTCTTTGATGTCACAAATGCGTCCATCAACAGCTTGAATTGCAAGTTTCGCAAGCGATATTCAATTTGCGATATCCGAATGTTAGACTAGGAAAGGTTTTCCGGTCTACTATCGTTGCAGTAGGTCAAGAAGCTTGGTGAAATCGGGCCAAGCAATTTTTTTGCCTGATCAAATTCCACCATCGAAAACATCACCCCAATCGAATTTTTCCAACTGGATTGCTTAGATGAAATTACGACAAACGACTGTGGCCACGGTCGCGATCGCCTTGCTGGTCCTTTGTGTCAGCTCGAACGCTTTTGCCGACCAACCCAAACTGAAAGCCCTGATTGTTGACGGACAGAACAATCACGGAAATTGGCCCCAAACGACTCAAATGATGAAAAAGTACCTAGAAGACACTTCCCTGTTTTCGGTTGATGTTGCAACTACAGCACCGAAGGGAACAGACGAATCCTACAAACCAAAGTTCAAAAACTACGACGTCGTACTGTCCAATTACAACGGTGCGGCATGGCCCAAGGAAACTCAAACAGCATTTATCGAGTACGTCAAATCAGGCGGAGGTTTTGTTGTCGTTCATGCTGCCGATAACGCATTCGGTAACTGGAAAGAATACAACGAAATGATCGGACTCGGTGGGTGGGGTGGTAGAAACGAAAAGAGTGGCCCTTACGTCTACTACAACGATGAAGGGAAAATGGTCCGCGATTCGAGCAAAGGACGCGGTGGTAACCATGGTCCTCAGCATCCATTTGCAATCATTGTTCGTGACGACGAGCATCCGATTACAAAAAGCATGCCGAAAACCTGGCTGCATGAAAAAGATGAACTTTATGATTTACTGCGAGGTCCAGCGAATAACATGACCGTACTGGCAACGGCCTACGCGTCAAAAGAAAAGAGGGGAACCGGACGCCATGAACCCATGTTGATGACGATCAGCTATGGCAAGGGCCGAATCTTTCACACGCCAATGGGACATGGAAATTATTCGCAAGAATGCGTCGGTTTTATCACAAGTATTCAACGTGGTGCAGAATGGGCTGCCACAGGAAA
>CAJQQR010000118.1 GCA_905480545.1 uncultured Pirellulaceae bacterium | reverse complement strand
CACGCAGGTCGGCGAGAACGTCCAAGACCTCCTGCTGGGTTTCGCCGAGTCCGAGCATCAAGCCACTTTTGGTTTTGATTTTCGGGTTCCGATCCTTAATTCGCTGAAGCATTTCCAGGGTCCATTTGTAAACCGACTTGGGTCCACGGACGCGACGATAAAGTCGTGGTACCGTTTCGGTATTGTGATTGAAAACATCCGGTCGGGCATCGATAACCTGATTGAGTGCCTCTTCGTTGCCAATAAAGTCGGGCGTCAAAACCTCGATTGTCGCATCGCTGCGTTCTCGGACTTTTTCAATGCATTGGACGTAGTGATCGGCGCCACCGTCGGAAAGGTCATCACGCGTTACTGATGTGATTACAACGTGCTTGAGTCCCAATCGATGAGCGGCTTCCGCGAGCCGGTCTGGTTCGTCGACTTCCAATTGTTCAGGACGTCCACGTTTCACCGCACAAAAACCACAGGGACGAGTGCAAACGTTTCCAAGAATCATGAATGTCGCAGTCTTTTGCGAATAGCATTCCATACGATTCGGACATTTGGCGTTGTCACAAACTGTTTCGAGATTTAACTCTTCGAGAAGTTTGGAGGTAAAATGATCAGCGTTCCCGCGTGGAACCTCACGTTTCAGCCAACGCGGCAAACGTTTTACCGGAGCGGCATTTATAATCGATTCATCGGTCGCAGCTGCATCGACAGGCGATGGGACTTGATTCAAAATGGGAAGGCTCGATGAGCTGTTTTGATTCATTGGGTTTTCCAGGGTCGATTCGAATGAACGACAGGTTCGTAAATTTGTTTTTGTTTTCAGGAATTGCGACGAACATCCATTATTATATCGGGTCGCCATCAAATTGAAGGTGTGGCCTCCCCGCCTATCTCTCAAAACCGCTATTGTTCTCACAACGTCACGCTTAGAATCTTTACTCTGCTCAAATGTCGAAAAAAAACAAAGAAAAAAAGGACAAAAAAGAACAAAACAAAGGGGAACGCCCGATCTCTGAAAACCGCCGTGCTCGCCATAAATACGAGGTGATTGAGCAAGTTGAGTGTGGGATTGCCCTTCGTGGAAGTGAAGTAAAAAGCATGCGGGAAGGGCAGGTTTCGATCCAAGAGGCCTATGGCCGCGTTCAAAAAGGTGAATTGTGGTTATTGGGCTGCGACATCCCGGAGTTCAAACAAGCGACGATTTGGAATCACGAGCCACGTCGTGAAAGAAAGTTGCTTGTTCATGGTCGGCAGCTTGAAAAACTTTCCGCACGGCAAAAAGAAAAGGGGCTCACCTTGGTGCCGTTAAAGCTCTATTTCAATGATCGTGGAATTGCAAAATTGCTGCTTGGGGTTTGCAAGGGTAAAAAAGATCATGATAAACGCGAGTCGTTAAAACGTGCCGACACACAGCGTCAAATCGAGCGGAACATGCGGCGACGGTGATTTTGCCAAGGCAAAACTCACGTTCGTTTTGCTAAGGAATTGAGTGACGTGTAGACGTTTCATCCGTTGCAATGAGAACGAAGAGAGATTACGCCCAGCAACAAGCTTTAAAATGAAATGGAAGAAAAACATTCGATTCAGTGGAGCATGAGACGGTTTGGGATGTGCTTCGAACGTGGCACAATACAATTTTTCATGAGTACGGTTTGACGTCTTCGCAATATAAAGTGCTGCGGATCTTGCGAGGTGTCGACCGTCTTATGCGGTCTCTCGGAATCGCCAGTCAGATGTCCAGGTTGTAACGGCCATCACTGGATTGACGGATCATCTCGAAAAACAAGGATGGGTTTCACGACGTTGATGCAAAGATGATCGGCGTGTAGTTGTCATCGAAATAACAAAACGGGCGTTAGGCATCCTTTTGAAAATGGACGAAACCTGAGCGGAGGTGCATTCTCGGTTGGTCGGACACAGGAGTAAATCGGAATGGAAAGAAGGAAGTCGCTTTTTGGAAAAGACTCAAGATCAAATTGAGGCCGCGTATGAGTCGCAAGCCTCAAATTTTGAAAAATAGTGTCAAACGCCACGCAGCTCAAAATTTGAATTGAATCGACGAACAGACATGCGTAATTTGAGAAACGAAAGGACAAACATGATGACGCCGAAGATCTTAGTTTTTGCAGGAAGTGCCCGTAAAGAGTCTTTTAATAAAAAGCTTGCTGCGGCTGCGGCAAAATCAGCAGAACTGCTTGGTGCGTTGGTGACCGTGATCGATCTGGCGGATTTCCCGTTGCCCCTATTCGATGAGGACGTCGAAAGTGCAGGGACACCCGAGAATGCGCAAAAGTTGAAACAGCTATTTGTCGAACATCACGGCTTCATTATTTCTTCGCCCGAATACAATAGCTCCATTTCGCCACTTCTTAAAAACACCATTGATTGGGTTTCACGACCAGCGGAAGGGGAACCACGGATGGTCGCCTATACGGGAAAAGTCGCGGCATTGTTGAGCGCTTCTCCAGGTGGGCTGGGCGGATTGCGTGGTTTGGTTCACGTTCGATCGATTCTAAGTTCAATCGGCGTCATCGTGATTCCAGACCAATTTGCGTTGTCATCCGCCCATGAACATTTTGGTGAATCCGGAGAGCTCAACGAAGGATCAGGCAAAAAAAGGTTGAATGCAGTCGTTTGCTCGTTGACAGAATTGGCTTCGAAACTCCACGCCTAGAGCGGTTTGTCAATGTTGAATGACTGGCAGCTGCGTTCGCTTGAGCGTAGCTGCTTTGCAATTCAAATTTGTCGTATCCATTAGGTTGGATTTGCGTGCATAAATAGCACGGTTTCGACTTGCTGAAGCTAATTGCGGGATTTTGAATGGATGGGCCCACATTTCGCGGCATTTGAACAGTGTACGCCTCGAGCGTTCAGTTGTTAAACCGCACCGACTGGCTTGCTTAACATTTCCCGGAACTGTTTGAACAGATACTGGCTATCGTGAGGTCCCGCGGACGCTTCCGGATGATATTGAACGCTGAACGCCGGGTACTGCAAATGCCGAACTCCTGCGATGGTATTGTCATTCAAGTTACGATGAGTGACTTCCAGGCATTCAGGCAGTTCTTCATCGGAAACCGCAAAGCCATGGTTCTGGGTGGTGATCTCAACTTTTTTCGAATCCAAGTTCAAGATTGGATGATTCGCACCGCGATGTCCAAATTTCATCTTGAAGGTCTTCGCACCAGCTGCAAGTGACAGCAATTGATGGCCGAGGCAAATCCCAAAAATCGGAGCTTTTCCAAACAATCCGCGAATGGTTTCAATCGCGTAATAGAGCGGTTCCGGGTCGCCAGGACCATTCGATAGAAATATGCCATCGGGATGGTGAGAAAGGACTTCGTCGACTGAACTGGTGCCCGGCAGAATCGTAACGCGACAACCTTGATCAACCAGATGTCTTGCGATATTCCACTTCATCCCAAAATCGAGGGCCACAACATGAGGGGCGTTGTCGGCGTCCGGAGAATTTGAATCGCGATCGAAATGCCACCAGTCACTCAGCGTTTCCGACCAACTGGTTGGTTGTGCTGGCAGAACTTCTCGAACTAGATCTCGACCAACCAACCCGAGGCTTTGTTCCGCTTTGGCAATTAGGCTTTCGTCATCCAGATCGACCGTTGATAGCACCCCATTCATTGCCCCTTGCATTCGAAGGCGTCGCACCAGGGCGCGAGTATCGATTCCTTCGATTCCAATGACACCGTTTTTGGACATGAAGTCGTGAAGTGATTGGTCAGCTCGAAAGTTACTGTAGACCTGGCTATTTTCTTTAACGATAAATCCGGAAAGGTGTGGTGATTGATTCTCAAGATCCACTGAGTTCGTTCCGACATTGCCGATTTCCGGGCAAGTCATCGTCACAATTTGACCGCGATAGCTGGGGTCGGTCAGTATTTCCTGATAGCCGGTCATCGAAGTGTTGAAAACAACTTCGCCGTCAATCTCACCTTCAGCCCCAAATGACTTTCCTGTGAAAATAGTGCCGTCTTCGAGTGCAAGTTTTGCGACTTTGTTCATTTGATTGTTAATCTGTTCCGGTTAATCCGATGATCGGAGTTTGTGAGCAATTATCTTTGACGTGAAAGCACTTCCTTGATTCACAACCTAAAGGTTTCCACCTTTCCATCCCGATAGATGATAACGGCTGTGGGTCTCCGAGCAAGGTAATCTCGTTCGGACAGCCAAAAAATAGAAGGGTTCCTGTTGCGGCGAGCGGGGGCCCTTCTTTTATTTCTTGAGCCGTTTTCTCCCGAACCTAAATCTTTTTCAAAGTGTATGGGAGCTATTCCTACACAAGACCCCATTTTTTTCGCAAGTACCACTCTGTACTGAGCAGAATCGTAAATAAGGCCAACACGGCGAGCCCATCTTGCCAGGTGTCTCCCAGTTGCCATTTCTTTTCGATTTCGATTTCATCATCCTCACGATTTTCGATAATTTCCGTAATCAAGGAACCAAACTCTTCCGGCGGGACCGAACGGCCCCCCCATTCCGACGTCTGGTTTGACATCCGGGTTAACCGACCTGGATCAGCGACGGGATTCGCTTTTTCGCTATCACGATCCAAAACCACAAATTCAACTTTGGTCGATCCAAGATCACGATCGCTTTGAGTGGCTGAAACGTTCAGCAGGTAATTTCCCGGATTTGACAGGAACTCGCCAACGATTTTGCCGGCTGATCCGTTTTCGAAATTCGCTACATTGATCTCTGTTTGATTTCCGTCGGGTGATGTCAAAATCGCGTTGAAGTTTGCATCGCGAATTCTCTCACCCAATGTCGAACTGGCTTCGCAAGTGAATTTCAGCTCTGTTTCCGGCTCGATCCGACGTTGTGGCAGATTCACCCAGATGTTGTCATTACCCAAACCGTCACGGCGAGCCAGCCACAAAATAACCTGACGCCAGAACCGTTTATGGATTTCCTTATTTCCACTGGTCCACCATTTCCACGTTGAATCACCTGCGAACAACAGAATCCGTCCTCCAAAGTTCCCTTGAATCAGCACAGGGTCTTTGTCAGTGCTTTCCAAAAGAATACGTGCTTGATCTTTGATACCTAGAAAACGATTCACGCTCGATAGTGGAGGCAATTGCGCCCAGCCGTTTTCATTGTCAGTTCCGAATAGGGTCGTCAGGTAATGGCGTCTTGTAGGACGGACCACAATCGGGCCAGGGACATGCAATCGACTGAGTCGTTGATTCGATTTAGGATCAAACGCCTGTTTTTCGAATTGTCCCATTTCGATCGGTAAAATCTCACCGAGTGGTGTTTCGAAATAACCGCCTGCTCCAAAACTTCGGTTTCCACCGATCATCAAAAACCCTTTGCCTTTTTCGATGGTTTTTACCAATGTCGACAGGCTGCTGCGGGTATCCCCTTTTTTGTGCAGCGCAGACGCATCAAGATCGTGAATGATGATGACGTCGTACAGCGAGTTTTCGAACAGGTCGTTTCGATCTAGCGGCCAACGTGTATACGAATCGGGATCGATGTACACGACATCAACATCGATGCCTTGAGCCGCACCAATGCTTTTTTTCAAGTAGAGTTGCTCGGCACCTTCTTTGCCTCTCAGGTATAAAACTCGCAAGCCCTTTTCGTCAACATTCAAAAACGCGGGAAGCTGGTTGTTCTTGGTTACCAGTTCCTGTGCTTGCGTTTCAGCGATGACATTCAGTGTATAGCGGCCCGCAACTTCAGGAATGTAATTGAATTCGACCTCAATTTGCTGCTCATCCTTTGTGATGGTCTTGCGAACCGTTTGCACTGTTTTTGATTCGCCCGAAGCGTCCGTGAGAACCAGCTGGATTGGGATCTCCCGATTCACAAATCCTCGTGTCTCTAACGTAGCGTTAACGATCAATTCGTTTTTTAAGTTGCAAGAGTATTGCTCGGGCATATTGGTGATGGCTAAGTCGGCAAACTGTCCGGCATCACCCTCCTGCCCAAACGCGATCGTAAACAACGGGATCTGCAAATCTCGAAACAAACGAACAGCCTGTTGCAAATCCACATCAGGGACTGTGATATTTTGGACACCATCACCTAATAAAATGGAGCCGATCAGGCGTTTGCTCCGACTTCCTTTAAAGGATTGATCGATGCTGGTCCCCATGTCGGTTTGGCCACCATCGACCTTTTCTGGCAACTCGATTCGACCGCCGTTGACTTCTAATGGAATCAGCTCACGGTCGAATCCAAAAACCTTAAGATCAATGTTGGCATCTTTTAAAAGTTGCATTTTTGAACCGTGCTTTTGAAGCATCTGCTTCACGGCTGCAAATCGGCTTGCTCCATCCGATCGATGGGATAATTCCATGCTTCGCGACAGGTCGATCAGCAAGTTAAGAATCGCGGTTTGCGGTTTGCGTTCTGTCGTCACCAGCCCGGGACGCAGCATGCAAAACAGTAAAAATAAAAATACGCCACCCCGCATGGCTGTCAGGATCCACTTTTTTCGTTTCGTGAGATTCCCGAACGCTGGGCCGATCCAAAGTACCCCGAACATCAGCAGACCGATCACCAACAGCGTTAGGTAGGAATAGATCGGGTTGAGAGTCCAAGTCGTCATTGGCAAAATTTGCTTTTTCCGTAATTCAGTTCAATGTCGCAAAATTGTAACCCCGATTTTGCGGTTTGTTCAATGGATTTGGCGGTTCAATGGCAATTATGTGAGTACTCATTCATTTTGGTGTGTGTTAACATGAAATGAAATGTGTGGTTCTTCAAGAATTGTACTGTTCGCAGATTTTCAAAAGAAACTTTGGCCGAACCAGATCGGTGATCAAATGGCAAAAAAAACTCGTCGCCAGTTTATGGAACAATCGATGTTCGCAACCGCAGCAGCGGTCACAGCGGGCACGGCAAAACAATCATTGGGTTATCAAAGTTCCAGCCCGAACGAACGATTGAACGTGGCGATTGTTGGCGTTCGGGGACGCGGCAATAGTCATATCAGCGCTTTTGCAGGACGAAAAGACACTGAGGTGACGTGGATTTGTGACGCGGATCGTGACATCGGTGCGAAACGTGTCACTGAAGTTGGCAAACGCCAGAACGGAAACGAGCCGCAATTCGCAACGGATATTCGAAAAGTCCTTGATGACCCCCATGTCGACATCGTTTCAATTGCGACGCCGAATCACTGGCACGCCTTGGGAGCGATTTGGTCGATTCAGGCGGGGAAGGACGTATATCTTGAAAAGCCGGTCAGTCACAACGTGAGTGAGGGACGTCGAATTGTCGAGGCCGCTCGCAAATACGAAAAGATTGTGCAGACGGGAACACAAAGTCGCAGCAATCCTGGCATGCAACAGGCGATCAAATTTGTACACGATAACGAATTAGGGAAATGCAGTGTCGCGCGGGGGCTTTGTTACAAACGCCGGAAGTCGATTGGCGAAGCTGGAAACTTTACGCCACCCAAAGCGATTGACTACAACATCTACCTTGGCCCAGCTGAACTTGCTCCGGTAACACGAAAACAATTTCATTACGATTGGCATTGGCAGCGACCCTATGGCAACGGAGATCTTGGCAACCAGGGAATCCATCAAATGGACTTGGCTCGTTGGGGCTTGAACGTCAATGAACTTAGTAAATCGGTTTTTAGTTATGGTGGCCGATTCGATTACACCGATGCGGGCGACACCGCCAACACGCAAGTTGTTGTCCACGAATTTGAATCGCAAACACTTGTCTTTGAAGTTCGCGGTTTGGAAACCAAGGACTACAAGGGTTCGAAAGTTGGCGTGATTTACGAATGCGAAGATGGTTTTGTCGTCATGACCAGTTATTCAGGCGGCGCCGCGTTTGATAAAGATGGCAAAAAAATCCGGACTTTCAAAGGAAATGGGAACCACTTTGATAACTTTCTCACAGCGGTTCGCAGCCGCAAAACGGAAGATTTAAACGCGGATATTCTGGATGGGCATCTTTCAAGTGCACTCTGTCACATGGGGAATATTTCGCTGGAACTTGGACAGAATCTGCCCGTTGAGGAATCCAAAAAAGTGATTCTAGGATCGATGTCGCAGGACAACGCTGCCGATACGTTTGACCGAACACTTCAACACCTTGCCAAAAACGAAGTTGACTTTTCGAAATATCCAATGCGGATTGGGGCCGATTTGGATTTTGATCCAACAACGGAGACGTTTCCGAAAAACGATGCGGCCAACGCGAAATTAACTCGCAATTACCGAGCACCATTTATTGTTCCGAAGCAGGGCGACGTCTAAATCACTGCGACGTCTAAATCACTGCAAATCAATGTGAAAGGTCGCCGACAATCTGTTGTGAGATGTGGGTCTCTGATATTGATGGAATCCGCGTTCCTGTTTGCCGTCGGGTGTGATGTTTACCGTCGGCTGACATGCTCACGTTTGCGTGACATGCTAATTTACATCCTTGAACCAACTGCATGTCACAAAGTGGCATCGGTTTCGAAAGAAAACACACCACATTTGGCACAACAGACGCGTTGAGGTCATCTGCACCCAACCCCATCAGGCGTGCTTCACTGGTCAACTTTGCTTGTGCTTCTATTGTCGCAAAATGGGGCTGTCGTTGATCAGGCGAATATTGACGGTGTCGGGAATCGCGGCCTTGGCCGCCAGTTCAACAGCGTCTTTCGATTTGGGAGTTTGCTTAAAACGACCAACGTAACGTTTTAAGCTGTCCGCCGTACTGAACCCCTGAACGGTTCGGTTCCAGTGATATTCTCGCGAAAGAATGCGACCCGTTTGGATATCAAATCGAATAAAGCCTTGGGTTAGTTGGTCCATGATTTGGACTTCAATTTCAGGATCATGGATCGGCGTCAAAATTTGAGTTTGCACTCCGATTTTTGCGACCTGATGTTTTACATCAACCAGCTGGAACATTCGACGGATTCGGATTTTTTTGATTTGCCCTGTTGGCAACGCCGCTTTGATGACGCGATTATGGTACCACTTGTGCCCAACGGCGATCGCCTCGGTTGGGAATTCAACAACGATTCGGCCCATCCCTAGCTCTACGTCGGAGTAGTTTGCTTTCTTTTCAAGCAGGTTTCCGTTTGGCTCAAACTTGAAGTTCACCAACTCGATCCCAATGGTGTCCGCAATATTCTCAAATTTGATTGGAGGTTTCGAATCCGTTCGGCTGTTGTATGAAGTTGGTGGAAATTGATCAATTTGTTGCCACATATCGACATCTGCGAGGCTTTGAACGGCGCTGATGTTCCCGTTTTTATCAATGCCGGTAATCCGCCATTTTTTTGTCGACAATGTACGCGAACGTGTCAGCTCTTTCTTTTTTTGCAAACTGACTTCACCGTTATCGACCTGTTCGGTTTGCCAGTAAACGACATCGCCCTCTTTGAATTTGTACCGCAGCAAATACTTTTGCACGGTCGCTTTTTTGGCTGCGATCGCCAATTGCTCGGAAACCGAAAGTTTCTCTTTTTCCGTTTGCGAATGGCCTATTGATACGATGCACACGTTCAAAACGATAGAAAGGGTGCAAAAAGCCAAGGTCGATTTGGCTGAGACAAAGATCGAATGTTGCCGAGTCATTTCCGCTTCCTTGCGTCAAATGAAAGGTGATTGAGATGCGATTTGTTCGTTTACTTTTTTGTAATCCCGCCGCCCCAGCCCAGCTTTTTCCGAAGCGTTCGATAATACGTTTGTCCGAAAACCTCTACCATCTGAAATTGGGATTCAGCCTTCTGAACACAAACTCGATGATTTTCCGTCAAACGACAAAGTGGTTGGCCATCCAAAACGACCGAGGTCGAAACCGACGGATTTTGCACGATGACTTCCAGCTTTCGATCCGCCGTATCGACCACCGGACGAACGGTGAGCGTATGTGGACTGATGGGAGAAATTACAAATGCCTGAAGATTCTTTCGCAGGATCGGACCGCCGGCAGAAAGGTTGTGTGCCGTCGAACCAACTGGCGTGCTAATGATCAGGCCGTCGCAACTATAGGTCGTTGCCATTTCTGAGTCAACGTAAAGATCGATATAGTGAATCGAATACGGCGGTCCACCTAGAATAGCGACTTCATTGAGCCCCAATTCTTCGCATAACAACTGGTCGTTTTCAAAGACGCGACAGCGAATCATCAGGTGTTCAACGATCCGATATTCCTTGCTAGCAATGGCTTGAAGTGCTTGCTCAACGTTTTCAGGAAGAATGTCCGCCAGAAAACCGAGTTTGCCAAAATTGACACCCAAAACAGGAATTTGCGAATCGCCCATTTGTTTGGCACTTCGCAATATCGAACCATCACCACCAATCACGATCGCTATATCGGCATCGACTTCAATCTTTTTTTCGTACATCAAGTCCTCGAAGACAACCTTGCCAAATTTTTCGATAATCGGTCTAAGGCGTTCGGCTTCGGTTACCAGTTGGTGGCGTGAGTCACCTGAACCAAGCAGCAGAAATCGCAAATCGTTGTTCAAATCGAAGGATTCCTTTGCTGAAATTATTTTTTGATGTTGTTTGAAGCTTTGACGTTGAGCGACATTGTAGCATGCCACTTCGTTTCCGTATTGATGGAAAGCGACATCAGGTGCGGTCGATCAACGTTGAGCCTCCGTCCACTTCCAACCCAGCGGACGTTCGAGTTCCTTTTCAGCAATTTTGGCCCATGGCGTACCGGGATGATCGGCGATGACGCGGCTTAAGTACTTTGTTGCTTTTTCAGCAAGTCGTTTGTCACCACTACCCGTTGAGACTTCATCACTCGGTTCGAGCACCCAGCGGTTGTTTGCTGGATTCGAAAATGTTTTGCCTCCCTTCATCTCGGCGAGCATCGTATTGAGGACGACAACACGAATGTAATTGGCAAGAACACGACCGTAGGCGAGGTCGTATCCTGCTTGCCATCGTTTCGATGTCAGGTTTTCACGATCACTTTCGCCTTCTTTCAGGATCCCATACAGTTTTTCGAGGCCGGGACGAATCACGGCAGGGGTTCGTTGTGCGCTGTTGATTTCTCGTACCAATTGAGCTTCATTTCCTGCACCGAATTCATAATTCTGAATTCGGTAGACCTGAGTGTTTGGCTGTTTGGCGGCGTTATGCAAGGCAAGTTTAGCCTTGTTGGATTGCAGGTCAGAATTGTATTCGTCGTACGTTCCATAAAACGGTTTATAGCGACTCATGATGGCATCTTTGAACTGTTCTGACATCACGATTGGCCAATTGCTTTGCATGCGACTTACCAAGCGGGCAGAGCGAGCCTCCGGGCGGTCGGCTAGGTATCGTCCACCACTTTGCCGACAAAGTCGCTCGAGTCCCCAAGGGCCAAACCCGGAATCAAATCGATCCAATTCCGTAGAACCGTCCCACGTTCCCATGTTGATTCTTTCCGAAGATACGGACTCCGGACCATAAGTTAAGTTTTTCGTTGTTGCCGCGGGTGCATCAACCGACCGTCCGAATGGTGCTGGATTTCCAATCACAAACAATGGCATTGAGAACCGCTTGAAGTTGGCGATTGCATCTTCGAGCTGAGTGCTGCCATTGTCGGTTGCTTCCTTCGAATCGTCGCCCGCTTCATCAGTAACCAAAACGACAATCAATGACTTGCGATCAGTGCGTCGCAAGGGCCCTAGCTTTTTGGCTGCTTCGTTCAACGCCGCAAACGTCTTTTCGCCTTCTGTGGTTGATTCTTCAATCGCTGTCAGTTGCTCCAAAAGCTTTGGGAAATCTTTGGTGGGGGACTCAGAAAGAAGGGACATGGGGCCGTTTGAATAGGTTGCTACCATCGACTCAAACATTTTGTCATTGCTGACTTTTGGAATGGAGCGAATTCCGGAAATGACTTTGCTGCGTAATGCCGTCGCACTCTGGGAGACGTCAAATAGCCATACAATAACGGTTGGATTGGAAAGTTGCGATTCCAAGCCGTAGTCCCAAATTGCTTTGACGAGGTTGACTTTGGGTTTTCCATCGAAAGACTTTGCCGCCGAAAACGACCCGTTCGTCTCGGCCGATGAAAATGGCTTTTTCATGATTTTTGAAGAAGATTTTTTTTTAATCTTAGGCGTATTCGATGCTTGGTTCTTCTGAAGGGTCGAATTGGTTTTTGAATCGGCGGCATTTGAATCGTCGTTGCTCTTTGGAGTGGTCGCGTCAGGCTCGCCGCAGCCCAGGTGAACGACAGTTAACAAAGCAATTATAGCAATACGGTGCAGATGCAAACGTTTCGGCAGAAAACTACGGTTCATCGATTGGCTCGTTATAAACTTTAAACTCAATGTTTTTTCCTTAGTCGCACTATTGTCTCCAGCATTCAGGGTTTGCACAGCAGTTTGCGTTTATGCAACGTCGTTTGCCGTAGGCTTGTATCGTAAAGTCAAACTGTTCCGAATGCGCCGCGCAGCGAGCGATGCAATTTACCAGAACTTTATAAACTTCGCATTTTGCCCATAGTGAATGCAGTCGTTGTTGTCGATACTTCTTTCGTCAGCTTCTAATACAGCCCAATCCTAAAAACTGTTCTGATACGAGATTAACATGATTTTAACGGTTTTGGGAATTCCAACGCCGATTGAATCAAAATCATCGTTGAAGCATTTGGAAAACTTGGAGGTTGATTTTTATGCAGCCAAACTGCAAACCCATCACTGAGCTGAATGATTTACGTCATTTTATTTTCAAACAACTGTGTGAGGAAAACGACTTCGAGTTAGATGCTTACCAAACAACAGAACAGGTGTTGAATCGCCGGGGCAAGCCATGTGGCATGCTGTTTTGTCTCCATGGTCCGCGAAGCGTCAAATTGACCGCGGTATGGGAATCTGAAAAGAACACCGTGTTGTTCTATCAGGCGACGGGTGAGCGTTCTAAACGAATTCAGTTAGATGTTTCATCCAGATTGAAGTTTAACTGAGCCTCGCATTTCACATACGACAACGACAGAGGAATACATTAATGCTGGTACTATCTCGCAAAAAAACCCAACGGCTGAAACTTGGGGACGACATTGTGGTGACGGTCATCGACGTGTCTGGAGAAAAGGTAAGACTCGGAATCGATGCACCCAGGGAGGTAACCATTTTGCGAGAAGAGCTTGAGCTAAGAGACGAGGCAAAAATTCCAAAGAAAAAAGCCTCGTAGTGCTCGCTCGTAAGCGTTCCGACGCGACTCGTAAGGATGTCGACGCGATTGACACGGAGGTGAATCAATCGCCAAAACGACTCGCGAAACAATCGAGCCCGACGCCGCTTGAGGACATCAAAGGAGTTTGAAGTCCACACCCGGAACGCACCAGCAATCTTGCCCCCGATCATTCTTGAAGCTGACGAATAAGGATGAGTTTGAGGGGCAGAATCAAAAAAGGCGGCTCGCTATGAGCCGCCTTTTTTCATGCGCAAAGAGTGGTTTCAGGCTTGGCGATCAACGTTAATGTTACCTCGCGGGTTCAGCGGGATTGGCGGCATGCTCCAACGCTTCGTTATTCGTCAGCTTCAAGACTGATCATCGGCTAGCTATCACCCATGCCCTTGTCGGGATTGATTCAGGGCAAATCGCGTCAGTACATTCTCCGAAACGCCTAACCTACGACATTTAGAATTGCGTACTTCTTTTTTCCACTTCGGAGCAAAATCATTTTTCCGCCGATTAAGTCCTTCGTCGTAATTTGGTGATCGACGTTCGTTACCCGAACATTGTTGACGTATGCACCACCTTGCTCCAAAGTTCGGCGAATCTCGCCGCGGCTTTTCGCCAATGGGGATTCAACAAAAGCATCGATCACGTTAACACCATCTCCTTCTAAAGCGGAACGTTGGACTTCGGCGTTGGGGACATCTGCCACAATGCTTTGAAGTGCTTCGGATTCTGCATCGGTGACCTCTTTGCCAAAAAAGATTTCCGTCGCGGCCTGCGCTTTTTGCAATCCGCTTTTTCCGTGAACCAATTCAGTCATGTGAGCCGCCAGCGCTTTTTTTGCATCGCGGGGATCACCTGCTTCAATTGCCTCAATCTCTTGGTGTGGAATCTCCGTTAAATAACGCAAGCATTTTCCCGTGTCAGCGTCATCCACTTTCTGGACCCAATACTGAAAGAAGTTGTAGGGAGACGTTTTCTCCGGCGAAAGCCAAACGGTGCCTGATTCCGTTTTTCCCATTTTGGATCCATCGCTTTTGGTCAACAATGGGCTGGTCATTCCAAATAGCTTTTTGCCATCCATGCGGCGACCCAAATCGATTCCGGCAGTTACGTTCCCCCACTGATCTTGACCACCGACCTGTAGTTCGCAGCCATAGTCTCTATTGAGTTGAACAAAATCGAAAGCTTGCAAAAGCATATAACTGAATTCCGTGTAGCTCAAACCGGCCGGCGAATCGAGTCGATTCTTGATCGAATCCTTGGCGATCATCACATTGACCGGAAAATTTTTCCCAATGTCGCGCAGGAAGTCGATGTACGAAAAATTTTTCATCCAGTCGAAGTTGTTCACCAGAACGGCCGAATTTTCGCCCGTTTCGAAATCGAGAAATTGGCGCATCTGCTCTCCAATTCCGGCGACGTTTTTTTGGAGGTCTTCTTCTGAAAGCAAATTTCGTTCTTTGCTTTTACCGCTGGGGTCGCCAATCATACCAGTCGCACCCCCAACCAAAGCCACAGGTTTGTG
>CAJQQR010000117.1 GCA_905480545.1 uncultured Pirellulaceae bacterium | reverse complement strand
AGGAAACTGCACCTCATCGGAGGCATTCATCAAACGGATGATCCCTTCGACCAAATCATCTCGATAGCAGAAAGAACGTGTTTGGCTGCCATCACCAAAAATAGTAATATCAACATTGCTTAACGCCTGACGAATAAAATTGGAAACGACACGGCCATCGAACGGATGCATTCGTGGTCCATAGGTGTTGAAGATACGCACCAACCGAATATTGACCTTATTCATTCGGTGGTAATCCATAAACAACGTTTCTGCTGCACGTTTCCCCTCGTCATAACATGCGCGAATACCGATTGGATTAACATTGCCACGGTACGATTCAGGTTGCGGGTGAACTTCGGGATCTCCGTAAACTTCGCTGGTCGACGCCTGCAATATTTTGGCATTGCAGCGTTTTGCCATTCCTAACAAGTTGATGGCGCCGACAACGGACGTCTTCATTGTTTTGATCGGATTGTATTGGTAGTGTCCCGGAGCCGCCGGGCACGCCATATTGTAAATCTCGTCGACTTCCAGCCATAACGGATGGGTCACATCATGCCGAATCAATTCGAAATTCGGTTTATCGAGAAGGTGTGTTACGTTACTTTTTTGGCTGGTGAAAAAATTATCAAGGCAAATCACATCGTGGTTGTCGCCAACCAGTCGTTCACAAATGTGAGAGCCAAGAAAACCAGCACCACCAGTGACAAGGATGCGTTTGATTTTTGACATGAGAAGGTTTTGAAAAAGGTTAGGGCATGAATGGACAAATCATCCACGCAATCTTGCGTAGGCCATTTTCATCCGGTAAATCCCGATGGGCAGCATCACAGATGTAGAACCCGCGAGCAATTGATGAAATAATCTACTTGACCAAAATCGACTTCCTCACCGATCTAATTGACTCACCCAGGACATTTTCAAATATGCACACTCATGACAATTTTCGGATCCGACTTTTGCAGATTCCAAGAATATTCGCCGCTGCAATTTGCATTTCGTTATTCCTGTTTTCATGCCATACCGCTGCTCAAGACGACTATGTGCTAGGTGCAGATTCAAAACCTCAAGATGGCGTGCCCAAGGGAAACGTCACCGAACATCAATGGAAGAGCAACATATTTAAGGGAACGATTCGACGATATTACGTCTATGTCCCGGCACAGTACAATGCGGCAAAACCGGCCGCACTGATGGTATTTCAAGATGGTCATGCCTATGTCGACTCCAAGGGGCAATTTCGGGCACCTGTCGTGTTTGACAATTTAATCCACAAAAAAGAGATGCCGGTCACCATCGGAATCTTTATTGATCCGGGACATAAAAAGAACAGCCTGCCGGAAAAAAAGGGCTGGCGGCCAACACCAGAGAACCGAAGTTTTGAATACGATACGCTTTCCGATCAGTATTCCCGATTCCTGATCGAGGAGATCATTCCAGAGGTTGCGAAAGACTACAAGTTGACTAAAGATCCAACCCGGAGGGCGATCTGCGGAATAAGTTCAGGCGGAATTTGTGCATTTACGGTGGCATGGGAGCGGCCTGACCAATTTCAAAAAGTCCTCAGTCATGTCGGCAGTTTTGTTAACATTCGCTCCGGTCACAATTATGCCGCAATGATTCGTAAAACCGCAAGAAAACCGATTCGAGTCTTTATGCAAGACGGGGAAAATGATTTGGACAATGAACACGGAAACTGGCCGCTTGCAAATCAACAGCTGGCTAAATCATTGGCTTTTAAAAAGTACGATTATAAATTTGTCTATGGAACGGGCGGCCACAATGGACAACATGGTGGTGCAATTTTGCCTGATTCACTTCGATGGCTCTGGCGCGAACAATAATTATTTCAAAACTCCAGTACGACTCGTTTTGCTCATACTCTTCGGTATCGCCAAAATGCCATTGAAATCATTTTCTTATTGCGAGATCAATTAAAAGTGCCATCGCCTGAAAATGATGCGACCCAAGCCGATCATCAGAAAAACGATTCTGTAACAGCGAGACGCAATATCGCTGTAAAGCTTTCCCTGGCTGCGACCATCATTCTATTGATATTATTGTCGAACCTTTGGTTTTCCGCACCTTCAACGGGAGAAGACAAATCGAATTGGTTTTGGAACGAGATTGACAATGCAGAAACAGCATTGCGCGACGGTTATGCGAAACGCCCCGCACTCTACCTTTCGATTGCGTTTGTAATTTACGTTGTTGCGGTCGGACTGTCGCTTCCGATTTCGACCTTGCTATCTTTGAGTTACGCTTGGCTCTTTCAATGGACAGCCGTTCCGCTGCTCAATGTTGCTGCGACCTGTGGAGCAACGATTGCATTTCTCTCGGCAAGATACCTATTTCGTGATTGGGTTCAAAATCGATTTGGAAAACACTTGATCGCAATCAACAATGGCTTCAAAAAGGAAGGGGCCTATTATGTTGTCTCACTACGGATGGTCGCATTGTTTCCGTTCTTTGTTGTCAATTTAGTTTTAGGCTTGGTGCCAATCAAAACGCGGACTTACTTTTTTGCCACAATGATCGGGATGTTACCGTTGAATGTCGCATTTGTATATTTTGGAATGCAAATTCCTTCAGTTTCGGAGGTGGCGGAAAATGGAATTGGCAGCTTGATTTCGTTCCCAGTGATTTTCGGAATTGCTTTGGTCGGTGTACTACCGACGCTCCTCAAATGGTGGGTCCTTAGAAAGGATGACAACGATGAGTCAATTCGATGACGTAATCGCCGAGTTTTTAGAGGCGATTGAGCGCGGCGAAATACCCGATCGCAACGTTATTCTGGAGCAACATTCTGAGTTGCGGTCGGACCTGAATGACTTCTTCCGCGATCATGATGAGATGTGTGGAGTCATTCAATCTGAGACAATTGAAAATCATGCGACGATTCGGCTCTCGAAAAGCAAAACCAGAAAGCCATTGGGAACAAAGAACGGTTCCAACACCGATTCGCAGAGACGTATGATCGGTTCGTACCAAATTTTGGAGGAAATCGATCGTGGTGGCATGGGGATTGTATTTAAGGCACTCGACCCGGCACTGAATCGAATCGTAGCACTCAAAATCATTCGATCTGGAAGACTGGCATCCGAATCTGACGTGCAACGATTTCACGCGGAAGCCAAAGCGGCCGCCAAACTGGATCATCCCGGAATCGTCGCCGTCCACGAAGTGGGAAATCATCAAGGGCAGCCATTCTTTTCAATGGCTTTCATCGAAGGCAAAAATCTCGGTTCCTATCACGCTGAAAAAAAATTGTCAGTGCGCGAGTCATGTGCGATGGTTCGAGAAATTGCAATTGCAATTCATCATGCCCACGAAAACGATCTGGTGCACCGCGACCTCAAACCCGCAAACATACTGATTGATAAAGACGGAGCGCCGCGAATAACCGATTTCGGTTTGGCGAAGACTCTGGGGAGCGACGACGGTCTTACCGGAACAGGCGAGATCTTGGGAACCATCAATTACATGGCACCCGAGCAAGCGGCTGCTCGCAGTGATCAGGTTGACCGTATGACAGACGTCTATTCTTTGGGCGCGATGCTGTATTTTTTATGCACCGGACAACCGCCATTCGAAACGGAGAACCCCGTTGATACGCTTTTGCGAATCCTTGATGCCGAGGCTACATTGGCAAGCCAAATCAATAAACACGTTCCGAAGGACGTTGCAATGATATGCCAACGGTGCCTGGAGAAGAATCCTAGCGGCCGATACCCGACCGCTAAGTCACTTGCCGAGGATCTGGATCGATTTCTGCTTGGCGAGCCAATCAACGCTTCAACAAACAACATTCATTCAGCGTTTCAACGGTGGAGCCGCCGCGAGCCAAGTTTAGCGGGGCACCTTATCGGATTGGGTCTAATTGAATTAACTCGGGCGGTTAGCTACGTAACCGATTTTGTAATTTCTGGTTATGAGATCGATCAGTATTTGCGATACTCGTACATCATATTGGCCTGGGCATTTACCTGTTTCATGCTTCAAAAGCTTCAAAACGCTTTGGAGAGAACCGGCGAGGCGTCAATCCACACGAACTTTGCCTGGCCCGCGGCTGATATCGGGTTCCTAACGTATATCTTGTGGAGCTTACCCGGACACATCGGCCCTCTGTATATCGCTTACCCGTTAGTTATCATCGTAAGCGGACTGTTTTCGCGTGTTCGGATGGTCGCTTTCACCACCATTGCTTGCTTAATATCCTTTATCCTTGTTTTTCAATTGAAGAATCTGGACTCCGCGAATAGCCATTCGGGTGTTGTTGGATTCACCGCGATTGTCGTGATCGGATATGTCATGTGTGTGCTCGTGCATAGAATCCGTGTGCTGAACCGACTTTTCGAAAACGGGAAGTAAGCCGAAAAAAAAACCGATCTCTTCTTACACTATGGCTGTTGCTGAGCCGTAAAAAAGAAATTGCGGCAGCTGAATCGCCGCCTCAATTTTTGCATGTGAATTTTTGGTAAATTTGCCGAAATCACCTTTCTTAACGTTTGAATATTCCGGATGTTCTGATCATACTGGTTTTACTGCGTTCGCAGACTCCTCTCTCAAGGCACCTTGCTCCTCAGCCTGACCGATTCGGTAATGAGGTAAATTTACACATACACGGACCCAATTAATGCTAGTTTTTGGATACGCTGTTTTTTCTTTTGGCACGATTGCTGTTTTACATACCTATTACCGAGGTGCAAAGAAGGCGAAGTAGTCGGTGGTGCTCATTGGCATCACAGGTTTGATGGTTGCCGTGGTAACCGTGTATTTCCTGCGTCTCTTCACAACATTTGACATTTTCGCGACGTTCGAGTGCATTCGAACGGGACAGGTGCATTCGAACGGGGCAGTGCGAGGCCCCCACTTTTGAATCCGTGCAGGCATGCCCGTTTATCAGGCACATCCGAGAATGTCTGGATTTGGCCCCCAAAGAAAAAACGGAATCTAATTCTGTGTTTGTCGCTTGTCGTTTTCGTCGCACTCCTCAACCAACAGGCAGTAACTTTCGTATCGCCTGATATCGAGATCGCCGTCCGCGACAGCGTTTTTGACGAGACAATCTGATTCGTGGGTGTGTGTACAATTGGGAAACTTGCAACGATCGGTGAACGGGCGAAGCTCGCGAAAGAAACCGGCAATTTCTCCCGAAATCACATCCCAGAGCTCAAACTGTCGGATTCCGGGTGTGTCAACAATGTGTCCGCCAAACGACAACTCAATCAGCTTCGCGGCCGTGGTGGTGTGCTTGCCTTTTTGATTCTCCTCGCTGACGCGGCCAACCCGCAGTCCGAGCCCAGGTTGAATTGCATTGAGCAACGAAGACTTTCCAACGCCACTTTGCCCAACAACAACGCTTTTTTTTCCCTTTAAGATTTCACGAAGCACATCGATCGACCGGCCAGTTTCCGCCGACACCATCATCGTTCGATAGCCCAGCTGACTAAACCCACCGACAATGGGTTGAAAATCGGCGGGATCAACCAAATCGGCTTTATTAATACATATAATTGGCTTGATTCTCGATTTTTCAGCGGTCACCAATAAACGATCAATCAAATGAGGTTTTAGCTCCGGCATTGCGGCGCTGGTAACAATCAACATTTGTTCGATATTGGCTGCAATGACGTGCTGCTTCTTTCGGCTCGTCCGACTAATTGTTCCGAATCGTGGCTCAACTCGCACAATAAGTCCCTCTTTTGTGCCGTCTGCTTGAGGTCGAAACTGGATATTGTCACCCGCAACAACAATGTGTCGCTGATCCGTGCTGATCGTTTTAAGAAGCTTCCGAGTCGCACATTTAAAGACATCACCGTTTTCGGCTTCAACAAAACTGTTTAACCCGTGAACGCTGAGCACCAAACCGGGGCGACATAAATCGTCGATTTCCAATATGATTTCTGTGCCCTCGTCCGACTCGACTTCTTCCCCACGAATCGTTCGCTTTCTTGCCAGTTTGCCCTTTCCGCTGATTCGCTCATGCGACTCTGTCGTTTCATGATCCGAGTCATTGAACTCTCGAGTCAGATCATTTTGCCGAGTCCTGTCGTCGTAACGCTGTTTGAAATCAGTTCGAATTTTTTTGTTTTTTTTTCTTTTTGACATCAAACAATTTTGAGACCGCCACAAAAACTCTGTTGCGGAATGAACGCCTTTAAAATGACCTAGTGGACTGCCTGCGAATCTTGCAATTGATTCAAATGGAATAACGGTTGATGCGGCATTGGGAAACGGATACTTTTTCGGAAATTTTACATCTATCCAGCACCATCGTTCGTCTATTAACCTAATAGGTAATGATGAGCATTTGCCTGATTTTAATGGATCTCAGTCAAAACGCATCAACGAATCGGACATTCCCAACCGAAAAACAGACTGAAGACCGACACAATTTAGTGGTCAGTGTTCAACTCCATTCTATAATTCTCATGCCACCCCATGATGGAGTCTCGTTTTGACCAGGATAAAAAAAATCCTGCGCTTTCATTCCAGCGGCGAACAGCCGACTGATTCTGATTCTCTTTACCCACCCGGCACAGAATATTTCGACTGCGATTGCTCATTTGAGGCAATCGACCTGCTGAACAAAAACGATTTTGACGCGGTTTTGCTGCCGTCTAATTGCAATTCTGGATCGTCGGTCGACTTTGTTAGCGTATTTCGAAACCAGCATATCCTCGAAAACATGCCCGATGGCGTCGTATTGATTGATCGAGAATCAAACGTGCACTGGGCCAATCAATGCATCCGTGAGTGGAGCGGGAAAGACGAAACCGCCAACTTAAAATTTTCGGAACTATTTCAAAATCTGGAAATTCTGGGACCTGACTTCTGCCCGTTCAAATCCGTGAATGCGACGGGCCAATCATCCCGTACATTCATGAAAACTGGTGACGGGCTATTTTACCAAATCCATGCTGCTCCGATCGGGCCCCCAGACGTTGCGAATGACTTCTTAATTGTGACTCTACGAGACGTAACAGAGGAACGAACGCAAGCTCACAAGTTGGAAGCAATCCACAAAGCCGGACTTGAGCTGGCCGATCTAAAGCCCGAAGAAGTTTTCGAAATGGGCATCGACGATCGAATTGACCTGCTGAAGTCAAACATCATTCATTACACAAGCGATTTACTCAAGTTTGATGTGATCGAAATCCGCTTGATTGACCGTGAAACCGGTCGACTCGAAACGTTGTTATCCGAAGGCATCAATAGCGAGGCATCAAAGAAGGAACTTTTTGCACGCGCAAACGGGAACGGCGTCACCGGATTTGTTGCGGCCACTGGCAAAAGTTACCTTTGCGAGGACACTGACAAAGACCCGCTTTACATTGAAGGGCTCGAGGGTGCGCTCAGCAGCTTGACGGTTCCGCTTATTCTGCATGACGAAGTGATTGGTTCCTTTAATGTAGAAAGCGAAAACACGAACGCGTTCAATGAAAGCGATCTGCAATTCCTTGAAATCTTCTCCCGCGACATTGCGATCGCGTTAAATACGCTTGACTTACTGGCAGCCGAGAATGCTTGCACAGCCTTTCAAAACACTCAAGCGATCAGCAGTGCGGTCGGCTCTCCGATCGACGAAATCCTGAATCAAACAGTCAATGTGATGGATAACTTCATTGGCCACGACACCGACGTCAAAGATAAACTCCGTGATGTAATCAACAACGCCCTCAAGATCAAACATCTGATTAAGAACATTGGCGAAAAAATGGCACCCAACGAGGTTGTGCCGAGCGCCTATCGTGGTGAGTACAACCAAGTTCTGCACGGGCGTCATGTATTGGTGATTGACGATGACGAATCGGTGCGTCAGGACGCCCATCGACTGCTGGAAAAACAGGGTTGTATCGTCGAAACGGCATATCGCGGAACCGAAGCTCTTTTGATACTGGAAAATTGCAACGACAAATACGACGCGATCATTTCCGATATTCGCCTGCCGGATATCAAGGGCTACGATTTACTAATGAAGCTTAAAGAGATCATGCCGGATCCGCCGTTGATCCTAATGACCGGGTTTGGATACGATCCTGGACATCAAATCGTCAAAACTCGACAGGCTGGCCTACCCACCGAAGCCCTCCTTTTCAAACCGTTTCGGGTGGATCAACTGATTTCCACCGTTGAGTTTATGGTTCAAGCCCATTCTGTGGCGTAAACTAATCCAAGTCCGTTGGCCGAATTGCGAATCGGCGCGGGATTTTCTCCGCTACCGTTTCCTGAGTGGCAACATTCGCAGCCAATGTTTTTTTTCAATCGAGTCAAATGTCGCCGCCGCTTTGGATCGCCTGCTACCTGATTGCCACGCTTGGGCATATGGCGATTTGGATTGCCAGCTTTAATCGATTACACGCCGCCAACTCGCATTTTTTGATTCGCAAATCTTCTTATGGTTTCTTAGCGATCGCGGTTTTTTTGGTGCCGGCGATCTTTTCCTTCGTTGCGTATCGGGAGTTCGACTTTTTTCCAGACGCAATGACAAGTTTCCCGGTGGTGTTTACTGCCTACTTTTCTGCTTGTCTATTTTTCGGTCTCTACACTGCGACGATCTGGATGTACCGAAGGATCGTTGACCATCAGAATCCCAGCATTCAATCCGCACACGCCATCAGTCGATATGATTTTGGCGGCGTCGCAACACAGGCAAATCGAAGTGCGTTTGAACGTTCATTCGCAGCCATACCCGGAAACCAAATCTATCGACTCAATGTTGAAACTCGACATTTGAACTTCCCGCATTTAAATTCTGCATTGGATGGCCTGACGCTAACTCTAATTAGCGACCTCCATTTCACTGGAAACATTTGTCAGGCGTATTTTGAGCAAGTGGTTGAAAAGGCAAATGAGCTGGATTCAGATTTTATCATTATTGCGGGAGACATAATCGATCGGGAATATTGTCTGTCGTGGCTCAAGCAAACGCTGGCAGAACTGTCAGCAAAGCATGGCATTTATTTTGTTCTGGGTAACCACGATCGAAAATTGAAAAATGAAACGCTGATTCGAGAAACATTGCGGGGTATCGGCTGTCGAGATGTTGCCGATCGCTGGCTGCCAATCGATTTCAATGGTTCGCAAATCCATCTGGTCGGTAATGAACGACCGTGGTTCGGTGATGAAACGAGAGTATCTTCTGATCCATTTGAATTCTCCAACGGCGATCTGCGGATTTGCGTGACACACTCGCCCGATCAATGGAAATGGGGGCGAGAACGCGGATGCGACCTCACCCTCGCTGGTCACACACATGGAGGCCAAATCCGTATCCCGCTCTTGGGTCCGGTGATCTCACCCAGCTATTTCGGAGTCAAATACGCTTCGGGGATTTTCTGTCACAATGGAAAAGTAATGGTCGTATCTCGTGGTGTTTCCGGTGAAGAACCGATTCGCTTCAACTGCCCACCTGAAATCACGCAAATCAAAATTCAAGTTTGAGTCGATTAGGTTTGCGGCGACGGCATCGATGGCGCTACCAATAGCTTGTCGCCGGAAGCATTTTTGTCGAGATCGTCACCTCCAAAAACATTGCAAATGTTGCTGCGAGGACATCCAGATACTGTCCAAAGTTTCCGCGTTTGCATTAGACTGAAAGAATTCTGTTTTCAGCTCAAAACATTCATGGATGTTGAATGATTGATCGCTTGGTCCGGAAAAACCTGGACAGTCCTGGTTGGTCGATGGGCAGGTTATCTATTCCACTGAACTGCTTTTAAAAAACATCATGAGCATCAAACAACTTGGTCCTTACAAAATTGAGGAAGTCCTCGGCCGCGGTGGAATGGGGACCGTATTCAAGGCAATCGATGAAGAAACAAAAAAAGAAGTCGCCGTTAAAGTCCTTTCACCGGCTCATGCTGACGACGATCACTTTCGTTCGCGATTCGAATCAGAAATAATCACGCTGAAAGAGCTGGACCATCCAAACATTGTTCGTATTCTGGGTCACGGTGAAGATGACGGTAATCTTTATTTCGCCATGGAGCTGGTCAACGGCAAAAGCTTACACGTCCATCAAAAAATGGGACATCGGTTTTATTGGCAAGAAGTTATTGGGATTGCGATGGATGTATGTGCAGGACTGCATCATGCCCATTTAAGAGGCGTGTTTCATCGTGACATCAAACCCGCAAATCTTTTAAAGACCGATTCTGGGACCACCAAAATTACCGATTTTGGGATCGCAAAGCTTTACGGGGCGGCGGGTTTGACGATGCACGGCGGGGCAATTGGCACGGCGGACTACATGTCTCCCGAACAGGCGCAAGGCGGACTCATTTCGGAAAGAAGTGATTTGTTTAGCCTCGGATGTGTTATGTATGCGTTGCTTTGTGGTCGACCTCCATTCGCTGAAAAAGATGTCCAGTCGACGATTGTGAGCTTGACAACAAAGCCACCGGCCCCTTTAAGACAAAGGTCACCAGAAACCCCGCCTGAATTTGAAAGACTGATTGATCGTCTTCTGCAAAAGAATCCTGACGATCGCTTTGGTACGGCCCACGCACTCAATGAAAGATTGATTGACGTTTTGCAATTGATGAAGCAGGAGGCGGATGCCCAAACGGCAGTCGCATTCGATCTGGACGAGGGTGAAGAATATCAACTTTTGCCGACGGAGCAAACGGTGGAATCGTCGCCGATGACGGCCGGCGTGAAGATGAAGACTCTCGCGATACCTGAACCCGAACCGACCAATAAAAACCAACCCAAGAGTCCATCTGTCCAAAGGACGGTGGTCGAAACAGAAAAAAAATCGTCATACTACCAACCCGTTGAGCGCAAAAAGAAATCGTCGCTTGACGAATTCAAGGAGCAAAAAGACGGACCGGTTTGGCCCTATATTGCAGGAATCATTGTGGTTCTTGGCCTGATTGTTTGGGGGATGACCAATGCGATTTTCTCGCAACCAACCGCGGATCAGCTCTACGAACGAATCACCTCTGATGGGCTTCCAAAAGAATCGGATTGCGATAATTTCCTGATGCGATTCCCGGAGGACGAACGAGCGGATCGTGTTGAATCGATCAAAAGCGAAATCGACTCTCGCAAGTTAGAAAAGCGATTGTTACTGGCAAAGAAAGTTTATGGAATTCGCTCGATGTACCCGATTGAAATCTTGCTGCTTCACGCGGTTGAGCTGAGAAAAGACGACCCCTATCAGTCTTATCAGCAGCTTGAATCATTAATCAAGATGTATGAAGGTGACGATGAATTAACCAACAAGGAACAGACGGCTCTTTCGTCCGCCGCTTTTTTCCGCACTCGATTCAAGCATCAAGCTGACGCATTCGTGGAAAAGAATACCGAAGACATCGCACGCGCATTGGACCGTGCGAACAATTTAGTTGAAGAAGAAAAGTATATTGCTGCAAATGTGTTGCTGGAGAGTATCCAACGGAACTTCCACGACCACGCTTGGGCAAGCAGCTTTGTTGAAACAGCAACAATGCGAATGAACGCCATCAAAGATGACATTGAAAAAGAAAAAAACAAATCCGACGAAACGAATGAATAAACGGCTTATGATTCCAATGACTACCCCGATTAAGAACTGGTTCCCATCCACGCACTCATCTTGCCATAACATTGCCAGGAATTTGGCAGTATTCGGCCTGCTATTCCTGACGCCTTCGGCAGCTTACTCACAAGTGATTCCGCAAACCCCGAAACTTGCCGCGGCCTCTGACGAGGGCGAAAAGATGATGGGGAATTTCAAATATCCTCCGAATCTCCGAATCAATTTGTTCGCGGCTGAGCCGGATGTTGGAAATCCCGTATCGTTTCATGTCGATCACCAGGGCCGCGTGTTTGTGTGTGAATCGTATCGCCAAGGAAAAGGAATCGAAGACAATCGGAATCATGCAGAATGGTTAGACGAAGACTTGGCTGCTCAATCGGTAGCGGACCGAATCGCTTACATCAAAAAGCATGTAAAGAATGCGGAGGTTGAGTACACAAAACATGACGATCGGATTCGCTTGTTGCTCGACAATGACGGCGATGGAAAAGCGGATAAAAACTCGATCTTTGCGAAGCACTTCAATCAAATCGAAATGGGGACCGGCGCCGGTGTCCTCTCTTTTCGCGACAAAGTTTATTACACATGCATTCCCGATGTCTGGATGATTGAAGACACAAATGGGGACGGTGTCTCAGAGAAACGCAAATCACTTCATACCGGCTACGGGGTTCGATTCGCATTTCGTGGACACGATTCACATGGATTGATCGTCGGCCCGGACGGTCGTTTATACTTCAGTATCGGTGACCGCGGCTACAACATCCAGTCGGGTGGGAAGCAATTGAAGGATCCGGCATCTGGTGCCGTTTTCCGCTGTGAGTTGGACGGCAGCAATTTGGAGGTCGTGGCGACTGGCCTGCGAAACCCACAAGAATTAGCATTCGACGAATTTGGGAACCTGTTTACAGGCGACAACAACTCGGATAGCGGCGATAAGGCTCGTTGGGTTTATGTTGTGCCCGGAAGCGACAGCGGTTGGCGAATGTACTATCAGTATCTACCGGATCGAGGTCCATTCAATCGCGAAAAAATATGGAATCCTTTTTCGGAAGAATCGCCAGCCTACACCGTTCCCCCAGTCACAAACCTGGCTGATGGCCCCTCCGGATTGGCATACTATCCAGGCACAGGTTTGGGGAAAGAATTCAACGGCAAGTTTTTTCTTTGTGATTTTCGCGGCGGTCCGGTCAACTCGGGTATTCGAACATTTCGTGTCAAAGCCAAAGGAGCGTTTTTTGAAGTTGCCGACATGGAGGAAACCTTTTGGCGTCAATTGGTGACCGACGTTCAATTCGCGCCTGACGGCTCCATGCTGGTGAGCGATTGGGTGAACGGTTGGGAAGGTCTGGGCAAGGGACGTATCTATCGATACACCAATCCGGAAGCTGAAAAAGACATGTTGGTCGCCGAAGTCAAAAAGCTGTTGAACGAAGGCATGCCAAAACTGGATACCAACCGGCTGACATCGCTTTTGGAATCACCGGATCAACGGGTCCGACAGGAAGCCCAATTCGAATTGGCAATCCGGGGCGACCTGAATGCGTTGAAAACGGTTGCATTAGATGACCTCAATTCGACTTTGCCGCGTATTCACGCGTTATGGGGAATCGGGCAAATCCTTCGGGACAAGGACGACAAATCTGAAATCAAAGACTTGGTTTCGCTTTTCGACGCAGATGATGACGAGGTCCGAGGTCAATATGCGAAATTAGTTGGCGATATTGGGGTAACCAAATACGCGTCACAACTTGCGAATTTATTATTGGACGACAACAAACGAGTTCAATATTTTGCTGCGATGTCGCTGGGTAAGCAAGAATTTGCAGCCAACGACAAGAGTGTTTCGTCGAAGTTGATCGCGATGCTCGACAATAATTCGGGGACCGATCCGATCGTGCGACACGGAGCGATTATGGCATTGGTTTATGACCAAAGTGGAGTCTTGCTCAAGACAGCGGCAAAGGATTCGTCACGATTCGTCCGAATGGCCGCCGTTATCGCAATGCGAAAACTAAAGAAACAAGAGCTGGTATCGTTTCTTTCTGATCCGGAACCTACCATCGTAGTTGAGGCCGTCCGAGCGATTCATGACTTGCCGATTTCCGAAAACTTTAACGCCCTGGCCAAGTTGATTTCTAATGCGTCGGCAAGCAACCCGGTAATTCGACGTGTCCTTAATGCTAATTTCCGCTTGGGAACAAAAGAGCATGCCTGGGCAATCGCGCGTTTTGCCTCAAACAAAAACGCGGATGAGCTGATGCGTTTGGAAGCGATCGATATGCTGAAGACTTGGGCGACGCCCTCCAGTCGTGACCGAGTACTTGGTGATTGGCGTCCGATGAAGCAGCGTTCATCCGAAATCGCAGCAAGTGCAATCCAAAATTTTCTTCCAACACTTTTAAGTGGCAGCCCCAAACTGACAAAGGCCGTGATCGATGCTGCTACTGAACTGAAGCTTAAAGAGATTGAACCGACGGTCAAAAACATTTTTGCAAATTCGACAAACGATGGTCCATCTCGCGCTGATGCACTTCGGGCCATGGCAACGTTAAACGTTAAAGAATTAAAGCAAACAATCCTGAAGGCGGTCAACGATAAGTCACCGGCGGTTCGAATTGCAGCACGCGACTTGATTTTCAAAACCGATCCGGGCGCTGCGAGGAAAGCCCTCGAAGCAGGGGTCAACTCGGAGAACGTCGCTGAGCGTCAAGCGGCCTACGCAACGATTGGCTCCACGCCAAATGGTGTATCGAAAAAGCTGATTGCTCAGTCAATGCAGCGATTACTCGCCGGTAAGGTTCCAGCCGATACACGTTTGGACGTAATCTTGGCAGCAAATTCAATTGGTGGAAAACCAATCCGAGCCCAGTTGGCTGCTTACGAAAAATCACTTGAAGCAGCAAATCCAATTTCTAAATACATTGAATGCAAGGAGGGTGGAAACGCTGCCCGCGGAGCGACCATTTTTTTTGAGAAAGGCGCTGTATACTGCATGCGTTGCCACAAAATAGAGGATCGCGGCGGTGAAGTTGGCCCCAACCTTTCCCAGATAGGGAAAGAAAAAGATCGGCAATATTTACTTGAAGCAATTGTGATGCCCGACGCCGCCATCGCAAAAAACTTCGAGACGGTGATGGTCGATACCGACGATGGCCTCTCATTCCGTGGGATTCTGAAATCGGAAGACGAAACGACCTTGGTACTGATCACCCCTGAGGCCAAAGCCATTTCGATTGACAAAGAAACGATTGAGCAACGAGGGAACGGAAAATCCTCAATGCCGGCCGACTTGGTCAAGAATCTTTCACTCTCCGAAATCCGCGATTTGGTCGCTTACCTTAAGTCTCTCGACAAGTAGACTTGCCCACCTTGTTTGGAGCGCATAAAAAATCCATTTGACCGATTTGTCGATCAAATGGATTTGTTTTTTTAACATCCAACACGCAGGGCTTAGGACAATTCCGAAATCACTCCACCATGGCTGTGTTGCTTGTTTCCGAATGATTCTATGTGATGCCCGAAAGCATGAGCAAGTGAAATCAAGAGCCGGTTGTGGGCCAGCTTTTTGTATTTCAACGATCGCCCCATTTTGAAATCCAACCCGCCACCAACCATCACAAACGGAATGTTATTGAGCGTGTGAGAGTTGCCTTGTCCAAGTTCGTTGGTCCAAACGACGGTTGTATTGTCGAGCATCATGCCAGAACCGTCTGCTTCCGGTGTGGTTGCTAACTTGTCAACCAAATACTTCAGTTGCTCACAGAACCAGGTGTCAATTTTCGTCAACTTTTCTTGAGCATCTTTATCGCGATCGGATTCATGGGAAAGTGCATGATGATTCTCTTCGATGCCCAACGACTTGAGACGAGCACCGCCCACCGATCGAGTGAATTGTAACGTTGCAACTCGAGTCATATCCGTTTGAAGTGAATTAACCAATAGCTCGATTTGCATCCGGCTAAGCAGCGGCATGTTGTCATTTTCATTCTTCACGCCTGACTCGATTGTTGGCAATGCCTTCGGATTGACTTCACGCGGTCCCGCTTGGATTTCAATTTCCATTTCGCGAACAAACGTTTCGTGCTGTTCAATTAGATTGCGACCTTGACTGCCTAATGACGACTTCACCGATTTCAATTCTTCTTTGAGCGGATCGAGAATGCTCTTAATCGTTTGCTGGTCATTGAGTTTGCCGTACATTTTCTCGAACATGTCGTACGGATTGTCGATAGGCGCGATTGGCTGATTGGGTCCGGCGAAAACCATTCGCGTCCATGGGTCAGCTTTGTTCGGCACAACGACGCCGAATTCCAAAGAACCAAACCGAGTTCGTGTTTCTGGATTCTTCTGGAGATAATTCTTTATCTCCTGATCGATTGACAAACCTTTCGCCCATCCGGCAGGAGTATGCGATCCGCCCTGAATATTTCCCGGAAACAGCTCGATCCCGGTTAGGAGGCACCCCATGCCCCGCATGTGACTGTCACCGTCTCCCCGAATCTTGTTGGATACGCCGTTCATGATCAGCATCTGATCTTTGTACTTTTCCAACGGCTTTAGGATCGGCTTCAATTTAAAATCGCCGCCCTCTTCGTCGGGCCAAAAGTTTTTAGGAACGATTCCGTTAGGACTGAACATCACAATCAGTCGTTGCTTTCGCCTACCGGAAACGACGTTCGCAAAACCCACCTCAGGCAAGTTCCATAAAAAAGGTGCGACAGCAGACGACACACCGAGATACTTTAAAAATTCTCGACGGCTTGAGTTGCTTTCAGTTCGCTGTGAACGTGTCCGACGCGATCCAGATTTGGCGGATTGAGAGCGACAGGAACCCATCGACGGATGATTATCAACGGTTGGCGAATCGGATGGAATGATGTGTTGTAAATGATTCACTTCGATTTCTCGACGATGTTGGTGGAACGCATTGGGTAGGTGACGAGCAAAACGGCTTGTTCGTTAAAATGAGTTCAAATTGGGTGGGAGTGAATAACTGAAATTCTTTTTAATTTGTGTCGCAGCATAACGTTTTGTTTCATCGCGAACACATTATCTTGAAATCGAAGGACTTCGATTTCCGGTAGGTACCAGACCGACAAATGTCCGACCTCGCATCCAAACGCTATTGAGAAGAGACATTTTCATTTGATTCGACCGAATGATTGGGACGACGAAATGCCGCTACCTTACCTATTTCGATCAAAAGTTTCTTTACGCTAAAGTTATTATCGACAAAATGCTTCATCAATCGTTGCTTTGAATCTGAACCAAATGCTGCCAACGGTTGTTTTACCAAAAATTGAAACAGTTCCTCAACGAAATTTTCGTGAACCCCACGATCATCTCGCAAAACTGCCGCAAGCTCGCCAGCGTCCGCGTATTTTACCAGTTTTCCATCAGCATTCATATGTTCACCGGTAGGATTCACAGGTTTCAAATTGTCGAATTTTCGGTATTTGCCAACGGCATCAAATTCCTCCAATGCAAATCCGAGGTCATTAATTAGACAATGGCAACGTTGACACGCGATCGGCTTGGTTTGAAATTCAACTTTTTCCCTAGTCGTCCATGTCTTTGCGATTTCGCCATCGAATGGTGGAAAAGCGTCCGGCGGTGGATTGAGCCGTCGTCCCAAAACGTTTTGAGTCAGAAAAACGCCGCGATGAATCGGTGAACTAGATTTTGAGTAAGCAAATCCGGACATCAAAAACGGATGCGTAAGAATGCCTCTTCCGTTTTTGCGCTCGACTTTTCTAAACTCTTCCAATTCGTCGTCGGCTTGAATTTCTGCATCGTAATAATTCGCGATTCTCTTGTTCACAAACCAAGACTTTCCGTCGATCAGCTGTCTGAAATCAGATACTTCGCCCCATACGGCATCATCGATTTGATGCATTAAAGACTCACGCAAATCCTCGGCTAATTTCTCATCAAAGTTCGGAAAGAGCATTGTATCTTTGGCCATATTCTTGAATTCCGCAAGTTTCAACCAGTGCTCAAAAAAATGACGTAGCTTAATCCTCGCACGATTATCCGTCAGCATTTTTTCCAATCGCCAATCGATATTCGACTTGTCCATCAACTGACCTCGATTCTGAGCATCCTGAATTTCTCGATTCGGAATTGAGTCCCAATAAGTCATTGCCAACCAAAACGCGGGACTGGGTGTCTCTACGGCAAGGTCAACGTACAGGAAGAGCGGCGATTTCAAAATCAACACCAATGAACGCTTGATCGACTCTTTAACGGTAACATCCCCCGAAAACGGCGAATCGACGTACCGGCTTTTCTGTTCCTTAGAAAGCGGAGAGCGAAAAGCCTTTTCTGCAAAAGAACCACAGAACTCTTTCGCAGATTTTTTATACGCAACCTTGTCTTTTGAATCCTTTACAAAACGATCGATATTCTTGCTGATATGTAATGCCGTTTGAATCGCAGTCTTGGACACCGATTCTGTCCATTCCTTTGAAATTGAAATCCCGCGCGGATACCCATAACTTTCATCATCCGGCGGAAACTTAACATTTGGCACAAACACCGCCTGCGAACGTTCAACGGAAAAGTTCCTCGATGGTATTATTTCTTCAACGCCGCTTGGTCGCACCCAACACAATTGCACCGACGCAGTCTTTTCCTTGTGTCGCGCGACTGAAACCTGCAAGTCGAAACTACGACCTCCAATCAATGCAATTCGAGCTCGATACTCGGACAAATCACCTGAAACGACATTGGCATCCACCAATGCCTTGCGCTGATTATTCAAAAACAATCGCACCGAGTTTGCGGAACGAACGATGATTTCATACTCGCCTGACTCCTCAGCAATCAGCGATCCACTCCAGCGAATCGAAAACTCCTTGCCATCGATCTTTTTAGCTGTCTGGGGATCGACTTGTTTGTCAGATTCTTTTTCAGTTTTCTTCGACGGCGGAGTTGGTTTTTCGGTCGTCTTGATTTTTTTTTCTTGCGGCTTTTTAAGGGTTTTAAATGTCGGAACACCTTCACCAAAATCAAAATCTATTTGCCGATCGATTCTCTCTTTCACCAAATTATTTCGCCGCTGACTTCGCGACGAATAATACGCCGCCCGCAAACCGTGTTTCGTTTGGATGGATTCGCGGCGATTGGAAAACGATGCAACCAAATCAGCAATAACGTTAACGTGTTGCACTCGCGTAAGCCGTGAGAAAACAGTCGTCGGTGGATTTCGAAGGTTCTGAGCGTCAAGCGAATAAAATTTTTCGAAGATGAATTTCGAGACCTCTTTCGCCTCGTCACCGACACACGATTCAGGATCCTCTTCCGGCATGGTCGCATCAACATATCGCGTCAATTCGTCAAGCGTCATCACGCCATGCAACGGCTGTGAAAAAGTCCCCTCAACACCCTCGCCGTTTCCCCCGTGGCAATCCGCACATGACGCTTCATATATCTTACCGCCCTCTTGCAATGCAGAGCGATGTCGGTGGTCCATGGTGGGAATCTTTGTTTGCGCGCAAACGGGTGAAGCGAGGTGATACGATGTCATGCCGTAAAGTGAAAAACAACACAGCACGCATAGAAGCCCAAAACTTCGAGTTGGAATCAATTTCATGTTTGGCATACTTTGCTTTTTTTGATCTTTGCAGCAGCGGATGTCAGAGTCTGGCAAGATCCAATTTCTTACGGTGGGTACAAACGAATGGTGTTTGCTTACGAAATTGCTTAGGTGAGAATCACGCCGTTTACAGCGTCCGATAAAATGACCACTCGGCGACTTCTCCATTTTAATCCATATTTCCATAATCCGCGAATCTAGCGAACCACCCAGCAAAATCCTGTTGGACACGACTGAGTTGGGGACGAGAGTGTTTGCAACGAATACAGAACTTCCCAACTGTCCAACTTGCCGAACCCAAAAAAACTCATCTGGATATCGGCTGCAACATTCAGCAAATCACAGGGTGGTGTGGATCTACTCCCTGTTGGTTGCGGCTCAAGCACGATCCAAACATCGCTGGCGATTGGACCTGGTTTGACAGTTTTTACAACGAGAATTGGCCGATCCCCGCTTTGAGCGTGAAACTTCATAAAAACCTGATTCCCTTTGCGCCGCATCGGTCACAACCAGAACCGTGCTGAGGCTTACATTTTCGCCTTACCTATGTTTCATCTTTCGATCCGGAAACGATAAATTTTTGCAACGGATCTATAAACGCAGCCCAAACATTCAGCATGAATTCGCGAAACATCAAACTTCGCCTGAACCCGATTCCTTCCACACAACGAACAGTCATTTGCGGACGACGACTACGTTTCTAATTCAACTGAAATAGAAAACAAATTTCTTGACTTTCGAACTCACTAATCGATAATATCCCCTTAACAAACATCGAGATGGTCGATCGCTTTTCTGAACCCATCGAAATTATAACTCTCTACTTGGTACCGCCTTTATCATTCCCGCGAAATCACTTGAACAAACGATTTCCACCGGATCGCACCGCGGTACTTCTCGAAAGGTTAACATGAACAAGAGAAACAACGTATTTGAAGCTATTCTGAAGTACGGACATGACGAAGACTTTGTACCGGAAATCGACACCGAATTTTCGGCAACCGATGCCCCTGCAGGTTCAGACGAGAAGATTGATGCACTTCGTAAGCGTATCGAGCAAGGCTACCCACTTTGGCATCAGAAAGATCGCTGCGATTATTCAGGTCTAACCGGAGCCGTTCGTCCCCGCGAGTAAATCGCAAATCGAGAACCGGATGTCCGGTGGAACGCAAATCAAAGGACCGGCATTGATAGTCGGTCTTTTTTTGTTTCTTGAATGAAACGTGGTAACGAATGCTATCCGTCGGTTCGTTTTTGATTTCAGCCAGTTTTGCCGCTTTCGAGCAACCTCAAATCCTCATATAATGTGTGATTCAATTTTTCAAGAAGAAGCTTCCAAAATTTCACTTTCGTCAAACAACGAAAGACCATTCTTTCTCAGGAGTATACGTTTATGTCCTCGGACAAGTTCCTATTCACAAGTGAATCCGTCAGCATGGGGCATCCAGACAAATTGGCGGACCAGATTTCGGATGGAATCTTGGACGCGATGCTTGAGCAAGACCCGAACAGTCGAGTCGCTTGCGAGACAATGGTTACGACCGGCATCGCGATCATCGCTGGTGAAGTCACGACTAAGGCTGTCGTTGATTATCAAACGGTCGTTCGAAATGTAATCCGCGAAGTCGGTTACACGGACGATGAAATGGGAATTTGTGCCGACACCTGTGCGGTCATGGTGTCATTGGATCGTCAAAGTCCGGATATCGCGAAAGGTGTCGACGAGAACTCGGGAGAAGGAAAAGATATTGGGGCGGGTGACCAAGGCTTGATGTTTGGTTTCGCTTGCAATGAGACTCCAGAACTTATGCCACTTCCAATTGCGTTATCCAATCGAATTCTTGCGCGTTTGAACGAAGCTCGTTTCAGCAAGGAAGTCGATTGGCTGCGTCCTGACAGCAAGAGCCAAGTCACGGTTGAATACGACGGCAACAAGGCCGTTAAAGTTGACACCGTTGTTGTATCAACTCAACACGCACCCCATGTTACCCTTGAAGAGATTCAGGACTTCGTAATTAACAAAGTGATCAACCCATGCATCCCGGAAGAGTTGAACAAGGGCGACATCACCTATCATGTGAATCCGACCGGAATCTTTGTCATTGGCGGACCGCACGGCGACTGCGGGTTGACCGGTCGCAAGATCATAGTTGACACCTACGGTGGTTGGGGACGACATGGTGGTGGAGCATTCAGTGGAAAAGACTCAACCAAGGTCGATCGAAGTGCGGCCTATATGGCCCGACACGTCGCCAAGAACATTGTCGCCGCGGGTTTAGCAGACAGCTGCGAAGTTCAGCTTGCTTATGCGATTGGTGTCTCTGATCCAGTCAGCGTTAGAGTCGATACTCAAGGGACCGGCAAGGTTGATGAATCACGGTTGGTAGAAATCGTGAAAGAAGTGTTCCCACTTTCTGCCGCTGGCATTATCGACTACCTAAACTTGCGTCGTCCCATTTTCCGGAAGACCGCTGCGGGCGGCCATTTCGGTCGTGATGATGCGGACTTCACTTGGGAAGACACTGCACCTGCGGCTAAACTTGCCGACGCTGCCGGCGTCGCGGCCACAAGCTAGTTCGCTCTTAAACCTCGCTAGCACGATGAGTGTTAGCAAGTTTGGCAAAAGTTAAAACTGCGATGAATTGAATAACACGCCCAATTTTTTTGGGCGTTTTTTGTTTCTTGCTAATGTTTCGACGGAAATTTAACGACAATCGCCTGGTTGCTATTTCGACAAAAGTTGCATTTTGATATCTCCCGACCCGTAACGATTCATTGCATCTCTTCAGCTGGCAAATCGCCATGTCATGATGATGCAGACTATTTTAACAATGCAACTTTTGTGTTTTCCGGTTGGAAATGACTACCCAAACAAAACGAAAACGTTCCTATGGATTGATCAGCCGCCTGGTTGTCATCGCTACATTTGTTGGGCTTGGCTCCTGGGCCGTTTTCAACACCAAATTCCGCGGGCCAAGCGAGCAAATCGCCAAAGTAGAATCAGAAAGTGATAAAGAGGGCGCCGAAGGTGGCACTGCTTTGGAGGATGCCCCGACCGAACCTGGCCCCAAAACGGAGCAATCAGACTTGGTCAAAGCGTCTCCAAAAATTGACGATATCAAAGAGAACAGAACGCCTAACCCCAGTAGTTTTTCGCCGGCCAGCACTTCAAAGAACGTTACCGGAAATCCTGCGATCAAAAACAAGATCGTAGGTAATATTGACGACACCTCAACAATCATAAAACCGAATTCAATCTTGTCGAAATTCGGTAATGAAAATCGGTCACAGCCCGCCAAACAAGATCCCATTGATGACTCGATTGTCCGTCCGGCATCGCTCAAAGTACTAGACGATTCAAAGAACAGTTTCAAATCGGCTGCAAAGACCTCTACACAGCCGCCCTCGACGACCCCTCCACCCACCAAGGCCCCAAAAACTGGCCCGCCAGACACGAAACCACCTTCAAGTTTTCCCGGCAATGACTTTGCTGCAAAATCTAGCAAAGCGAGCGGTGGATTCACGCCACCCAATAAGTCGTTTAATCCGAATCCCTCTGACGCGAGTTCAACCGAAAACAAGGAACCGGCCAAGAGCAAAACCCCGGATTCGACACCGCCAGAACGGCTAATATCGGATTCTTCAAACGCTCCTCCGAGTACCTTCAATCCCAGCGGAGTAGCCGGATCGAAGCCGTCAGATCCAATCGATGGCGGAGCAACGAAAAACAAAACTGCCGCAACTCCACCGCCGTCTACATCTGCATTCAGCGCAACAAACAACTTTAAAGAAGTCAAAAACGAGAAACCTCTTCGCCCCTCCAAAATGGAAATGAAAAGTGGGCCACCCAAAAGCAGCAAGCAAAACTTAGCATCGGGTTCGACACAAAACAAAGGCTTTGACCCGAACCCATCAACCGCACCGAACCCATCAATCGCACCGAATCCATCAACCGCCCCGAACCCATCAACTCAGTTCGCAGGTTCAACGCCAAACAATCCTGCCTCATCAGGTGGAGCCGGATTTAATCCGACCAACCGCAGTTCTGGCGCTGGCTTTTCGTTGTCACCCAACCCGGTCTCATCCAACCCGGTCTCACCTAACACCAGTGCCAATACTCCGCCGAGTAACGTTGGCAACAGCCTTGCAAATAGCACTCGACCTCCATCGATTCCCAATCCAAAAAGAGCGGGGCCAGCTTTCTCGGAAAAAGGTGGTAACAAAACAAAATCAGGACAGAGCTCAACTGCTTCACCCGTGAATGGAATCTCAGTCCGACCGATCACAAGTGACGACACTCGTAATCCTGGATCATCATCTGGTTCTGCTTTTGGCTCGCGGCCCAACGCGAACACTTCCCAAACTCTAACAGCGCAGCCATCAAAAGCTGGTTCAATAGCTCCGACCGCGGTGCCACCAACTGGTAGTCCACGTTCGAAACAAAATGGCCCGACACCCAATCCTGGTGGAAACAAAACGCAAAAATCATTCGCTTCATCTTCCAAACCGATCTCTTCCAACCCGATCTCTTCCAACCCGAATTTGAACTCTAATCCGACGGTTGGTGTTGGTGACAACAAACCGGGGCCCAATACGCTGGAGGGCACCCAAACTCCTGCGATCACGCTTCGAAAAGTCGCGCCTCCAGAGGTTCAACTCAACGTTGAAGCAACCTTCAAGATCATTGTGAAAAACGTTGGCAAAACTCCGGCCACCAATGTGACGATCGTCGATCCCATTCCAGTCGGTACAGAATTCGTCTCATCAGTACCTCTTCACAACGATACGGGGACGGATGGCAGTTTGATATGGAAATTTGGTTCGCTCGCACCGAATGAAACGAAAGTCATTAGTGTCAATCTCAAGCCCGTAGCACAAGGCGAAATCGGAAGCGTCGCGAGAATGAGTTTTCAAGCTGCAGCGACGGCAAAGACAGTTTGCACCAAACCGGTTCTTCAAATAACCCAACGTGGACCGGAAAAGGTCTTGATCGGGCAAAACGCGCAATTCCAAATCAACGTCAAGAATACAGGTGATGGCCGCGCCATGAACGTATCCATTCAAGAGATTGTGCCTGAGGGATTTGCGTTTGCCGACATTCGCAACGATACCCTTGTTTATGAAATCGGGAACCTTACGCCACAACAATCTCGAAACGTCAACTTAACTCTGCGGGCTGTAACTCCCGGAAAATATTCTTGCAAGATCGATGCACGCATGGGCAAGACGCTTGCCAGTTCAAAGATCCACAACATCGAGATCATTGCACCGGTGCTGGCGATGAAAATAAATGGGCCCGAGCGTCGCTACATACAACGCGAAGCTAAATACAAAATCGATTTGGAAAATACCGGGACCGCAGTGGCTCAAAACGTAAACATGATCACCTACTTACCAAAAGGAATGCGGTTCATATCGACGAACAACCGAGGGCAGTACGTTCAACGGCAACATGCTGTCTACTGGAGCATCGCGACGCTGGCCCCCGGAAACAAAGGTTCTGTCGAATTGCGTCTTATGCCCGTCGGAACAGGTCAACAAGAGATTCGATACGAGGCCAGATCGGTGCTTGCGAAAACAGAATTAAGCAAGCACAAAGTCTTAATCGATCAGCTCGCTGAGCTATTTTTTGAGGTCGATGATCGCGATGATCCGATCGAGGTGAATGGTGAGACCGAGTATCGGGTCCGGGTCGTTAACCAAGGCACCAAAATGGCAACCAATGTTTCTGTGGTCGCGGAAATGCCGGCCGGAATCAACGCGTTTGATGGATCCGGACCGACAAAACCAACGATCGCTGGTCGAATGGTCAGCTTCGCGCCAATTGCTCAACTTGCTCCCGAGGGTGTTGCGATTTTCAAGATCCAAGCAAAAGGCGTATCCGACGGCGATCACAAAATCAGAATATCACTGTCGAGCAACGAACGTCGAGAATCCGTTGCAAAAGAAGAAAGCACGAAAGTCTACTCCTCCCAGATTCGGTAGCACCAACGTTTGTAGTTGACAAGAATACAGAGCGAAAGTTTCACTCCAGTTCTTTGTCGGGTCAAATGCTTAGACTGAGCGATTGTTGAATTAAATCCAAAGTCATTAAAAGATCAAAGCAACGCCTGATCGTCGAGAATTACTCTTTGGGGCCGACCAACTCGACCAAATTCCCGTCGGGATCACGGACAACCGTCAAATAAACACCTTTTGCTAACGACTCAGGCAACTCGACTGGGCCTTTCGCAATGGGCTTAACGGAATAGGCTTCTAACTTCTTCATCACGGCCCCAGTATCCGCAACATGTAGCGTGATGTAGCTAACACCCAGTTGCGAATGGATGAATGCATGATCTGCCCCCTTAGACTTCGTTTTGGGAGTCATCAACTTCAGTTTCGTAGCCGTCTTTTCGTCACCCAACGCCAAGACCTTGATTTCCAAACCAAGTCCATCGGTCAAACCCGCATCGGTTGCTGTTTCCTTGGGAACACTAAATCCTCCAGCCTCCTTGAACCCCAATACCTCAGTATAAAACTTGACCGACGCGTCCAGATCGCTCACCACCATCCCCATATCAATCGTCTGATTCGTAAACTCGATCTCAGCCGGTCGATTAAAAGAAGCACCTACGAACATGACTGAGCAGGCGATGAATAGCGAAAGTGATTTCATTTTTTCTCGATTTGAAAAAGTCTGTATTGATAATGAAGTTCGAAGTTCGTAATCGAATCTCTCATCACGATAATTCCAAAACGCCTTCATTTCAATCAATCGATTGAATGAAACACCGATACCGCCTGTTGGTGCAAACTGACATTCGATATTCTTAGATCGACTCAAACGCTGAATCACATTGGTAAACCAATTTCCGAACCCGACAAATTCTTTGCAAACAATCCGACGCGATCGCCCTACGATCGAACGTTTCTTTTTTGCTACGTTGCCAACACTGCCATGCTGATCGGGGTAAGTCTTCTGTTTCGGTACGAAGATTTTGTGAAAAACATTGGTGGAACGGTTTTTGATTTGGGCTTGATTGTTGGGATTGGGACCACGGGTGCAATCACTGCAAGACTCGCACAGGGCCTTGCGATTGACAGTGTTGGCCCGAGAAAAATATGGTTGGTTTGCCTGGCGATTTATGCCGCTTCATTATTGTGGCATCTCCGAATCGAGCATTTGGGTGCCGAAGTCTATTTGGCCAGAATCTTGATGACTACAAGTTTGGCTGGGGCATTCGGTAGTTCGATTGCGTTTATCTCATTGCGGTCGCCTGCCAATCGTGTCGCCGAAACGTTGGGGGTTTTGGGAAGTTCGGGATTCATTGGTATGGCACTGGGGCCAGTCATTGGCGATATCATTTTTGCCAATGGAGCCGAGACGGCTGTGCAGACACAAAGCATGTTTTTCTCAGCATTGATCGCGATCTGCGTTGCGTTCTTTTTCGTCCTATTTGCTGACGACCAAACCTCGGAACCAACCGCAAGAAAGACCGAACCGATCCTTTCGATCATTCGACAACACCACCCTGGCTTCCTTTTGATCGTTGGCATGGCAATGGGCTTGGGAATCAGTTTGCCCCATTCATTTCTACGACCGTACGTTAAAACAATTGGCATTGATGAGCTGAGGACGTTTTTCCTCTGCTATGCGATCGTCGCGTTTGTAACCCGATTAGCGACTCGCAAACTGCCCGACATGCTTGGATTTCGACTGGCAACACTGTTGGGGTTGGGTTGTTTGGCAATCAGCATGCCTACCTACTTAATGGTTTCCAACCGTTGGATGTTGATGATACCGGCAACCATTGCTGGTATCGCGCACGCATTTCTGTTTCCGGCAGTTGTGGCAGCTGCTTGCGCCGCGTTCCCTTCGAATCACCGTGGCATCGCGACATCGATGATTTTGGGCATGTTTGATCTTGGAGTTTTCGTCGGAGCACCGTTGATCGGCGGAATCTTGCGTTTCGCCGATCAGGCAGGAATGGCCGCGTATCCGACCATGTTTTCCGTCGTTTGCGGATTACTTTCGATCGTCGCGATCGTTTATTTCTTTACGGGTAAGTCGAGGTCAAGCATGTATAAAAAAAACTAATTCGTTTTCATCTTCCCGATTTCATCCAGTAAGAATGCGCTAGATCTTGTTCCTCGATGAAAGTCGGCGAGATGAAATTTTTCGTTTGGACTGTGAGTGTTGTCATCGCCCAATCCCCATCCCAGCAACAGGGTATCGACACCAAGTTTTTCCTTCAAAGTCGATACGATAGGAATCGAGCCCCCCTCCCGTATAAACACAGGTTTGATGCCAAACCCCTTGTCGATTGCATTTTCAGCCGCCTCAATAAATGGACTTTCAAGCGGAACAACAACGCCGTTGCCCGCATGAATGTTAACGAGTTCCATTTTGATTCCTGGCGGACACATCTTCCTGAACATGGCTTCCACGGATTTGGAGATCGCTTCTGCATCCTGATTCGGCACTAGTCGGAAGCTGAATTTCGCACCAGCCTTCGCTGGCATTACCGTCTTGGCTCCTTCACCCTGGTAGCCGCCCCAAATACCGTTGACGTCGCACGTTGGACGAGCCCACCGTCTTTCAAGTGTACTGTAACCATCTTCGCCTGTTAAACCATCAACGCTGATTTGCTTTCTAAATCCATTCTCGTCAAAGGGCAGATTTGCAAGTTGTTCACGCTCCCGATTTGAAAGTGGTACAACGTCGTCAAAGAATCCGGGCACTTGGATCTTTCCGTTCAAATCCTTAAGCGCCGCCAACATTGACGAAAGAACATTGCAAGGATTGGTCACCGCACCCCCGAAAGCGCCGGAATGCAAATCTTGCTTCGGTCCAGTCAACCTTAATTCGAAGTAAGCGATTCCTCGAAGGCCGTAGGTGATCGCTGGGCGGCCCGGTCCGAATTGACTATTGTCACTGATGACCGCGATATCGGACCGCAAAAGCTCACTGACTGAAACAGAATGCTTGTCAATGGATGCGTCGTATTGCCCATCAAGAAATTCATACACACTACCACTACCACATTCTTCCTCTCCCTCGATTAAAAACTTGACTTGAACTGGCAGTTCACCAACTGTTTTCATCCAACTTTCAACGCTCTTGATGTGCGTGTAGAGTTGCCCCTTGTCATCTGTTGCCCCTCTCGCGTAAACATTTCCATTGCGGCGAGTTGGCTCAAAGGGAGGCGTTTCCCATTCATCAAGCGGATCGGGGGGCTGAACATCGTAATGTCCGTAAACTAAAACAATCGGTTTTCCGGGGACCGGTTTGCTTTGGGAATAAACGATCGGGTGGCGATTCGTTTGTATGATTTCGGTATCGAGCCCCGTAGATGAAAGCTTTTCGGCAATCCAAGCCCCTGCTTCCGAAGTTTGCGAATCAAAACCGCTATCCGTACTGACGCTCGGGATTCGCAGGAATTCAAAAAGCTCTTCCTCGAAGAGATCCGCATTTTTGTCAAGAAATTCGGTAATTTTTTCCATCGTCATAATTTGCCAATCGGAGGCGAAAAGGGTAGAAAAATTTCGGTCAAAAAGCTCAAAATGCTTCCCTGAAACCGGCTTTACAATATAATGGGCGTTGATGGAGGCAACTATCACACCCACCTTAAGTTTACGTTCGAACAATGCAAGAAGATGGAAGTACCGCTGTAGCCGAACCGGTTATTGAAACGGTCAGACGCAGGAAGGAACGCGTCAACCAAAAACCGAAACGCCAGCCACGATACAACGTGATTCTTTGGGACGACGACGATCATTCCTTCGAGTACGTAATGGTGATGCTGAATGAACTTTTTGGCCACGAGTTAGAGAAAGGGTATCAGCTGGCAAAGCGAGTTGACGATGATGGCAAGTGCATTGTCTTGACGACGACGATGGAGCATGCTGAGTTAAAACGTGATCAAATCCATGGATACGGGCGTGATGCGTTAATCGTCCGATGCAAAGGCTCGATGTCCGCTTCGATTGAACCGGAATCCAGTGACAACGATAACTAGCGATTGAGCTTTTACGATTTGGGGCTTTTACGATTTGGGGCTATTGCGATTTTGAGCTATCTGCACTCGCCAGGACCCTATGGTTTTAAAGTTTGTTCATAGAGTCCATTGTTTATCAAGCTTTCAGTGGAATGGTCACAGATTTCCACGATGTCTGAAACCATTCAGTTAGAATCGACTTTCGCCGTTAGGATTCGGATCAAAGTTTGGCACCTTTGATTACGGCAGATTTAATTCCAGCGGCCAGTTAGCCTACGATCTGGCAACCGAGACAGAAACGAAATCATTAATGGCGACGGTTAAAACAGTCACTCTTGGGTGCAAAGTCAATCAATATGAAACCGAGTACGTGCGTGAAGGCCTGCTGGGGATTGGTTATCAAGACGCGGAAAAAGATCAGCCCGCCGATCTTTGCATTGTAAACACGTGCACGGTTACCAATGAAGGCGATTCGAAAAGCCGGCAAGTCATTCGACGAATGCATCGTGACAATCCGGACGCACGACTAATTGTAATGGGGTGCTATGCAACCCGCGCCCCGGACGAAGTCAAAGAACTGCCTGGTGTCGCTGAGGTCGTGACGGACAAACGTGAATTACCGGATTTGCTGGGGCGATTTGGAGTGGTGGATATCCCCACGGGAATCGCGGGACTGAGCAACCGAAGCCGGGCTTACGTTAAAGTCCAAGATGGATGCCTGTTACGATGCAGCTATTGCATTATCCCGAAGGTTCGACCCGACATGTACAGCCGACCAGTTGTTCATATCCTCGATGAAGTTCGTCGGATGATTGATGGCGGCTACCGAGAAATTGTTTTGACTGGCGTCCACCTGGGTCACTATGGTGTCGACTTCAATAAAGGGAAATCAAAAGAGGAATGGACGCGACTTTCGCATCTGGTTCGTCAAATTGTAGCCCTCGATCCAGCTTTTCGTGTGCGGCTTTCCAGCATCGAAGCAACCGAAGTCACCCGCGAACTGATAGATATGATGGGGGAATTCCCCGAACAGGTTTGCCCGCACTTGCATGTTTGCCTTCAAAGTGGAAGCGATTCCGTTTTGCGTCGGATGAAGAGGCGGTGGGGCGCGCAGCGTTTTGTAGATCGGTGTAAATTTGTTGAGGAACATTTGCACAAACCTGCATTCACGACCGATGTAATCGTCGGATTTCCGGGTGAAACAGACGAAGAATTCGAGCAAACCATGAATGTCTGTCGCCAAGTCGGATTTTCCAAAATCCACATGTTTCCCTTTAGCCCACGTCGCGATACGCCGGCGGCCGAGATGACCGATCAAGTCGCGAAGCCAATCAAAGCTGAACGCGGACGACAATTATTGGAATTGGAATCCGAAACCAAGCGGGATTATTTTGACCAACTGATGGGTGAACCACTCACGATGATGGTTGAAAACATTGATGAATCCAACGTGGCATCCACTGTGGCGACGGGAACTTCTTGCCGCTTTGCACCGATCCAAGTTACGTTGCCAGAAAACAGAGCTCCACTGCGTGTGGGTGCGTTACTAAAAGTGATCGCAGGTCAGCATGATGGCCAATCGATAATCGCCGAAGTCATTTGATTGAACTGCCTGGTTGTTTGAAGATCGTTTGTTATGTCGCACGATGATTCCGAACCGATCTGTTTTTTAAACGGTGCAATTCGTCCAGCGACCGACGCCCACATTCCGATCAACGACCTCGGGTTCATCCACGGAGTAACCGTTTCGGAACAACTTCGCACGTTTCGCGGAAGACCCTTCTTATTGGCTGAGCATTTGCAGCGATTCAAGCGGGGACTGAAATTGCTGCAAATTGACCTACCGGAACTTGAAGGACTAAACTCTGCGGTTGAAGCCGTGGCAGCGCACAACTATCGATTGCACGGAAACAACCAGGAGCTGGGCATTTGCCTTTTTGGAACGCCAGGGCCAAGCCCAAGATTTAAATACTCAAACAAATTGAATCAGGAATTTCGACCGACGGTTTGCGTTCACACTTACGCACTACCTTTTGCGGAGATGCACGAACGCTATCAAAACGGTGTGCAACTGAAATTGGCCAGCACAACCGAAATACCTCCTTCTTGCTGGCCAAAAGAAGTGAAAATCCGGAGTCGATTGCATTACTTCCTGGCTGACCTGGAAATGCTGAATACATTTCCGGATTGCATCGCAATATTGACCGATGCGATTGAATCATCAACCAATCGCTTTTTTCGTGAAACTTCAACATCGACCCCAATCTTTGTCTTTAACGAAAATGAGATTACCGTTCCTCCCGCGGAACAGATTCTACGGTCAGTGAGTTTGGATTTTTTGCTTGCGATTGGTCGCGAGCTCAATTTCAAAATCGTTCGTCGAGAAGTATCGACGAGTGAAATAGAGAACCTGCGGTCGATGTTTTTGGTAAGTACACCGTTTTGTATTTACGATGTCGGTTCGATCGAAAGCCACCCCTTAAAAATGCATTCTGCAGAGTTGAGCCAACTAAAAGCACAATGGAAAAAAATCGTAGATTTCGATTTTGAATGGCAATCTTAACCAAAACAATTCATTGGTTTACTTCAGCGCGATTCATGATCCACTGCGGAATTGATGGTTCCAAACGGCCTGAATCAGTTGGCTCATCGAAGCCTACGCCAAGATTTCCTTGACCACTTCTCCATGAACATTCGTTAGGCGACGCTGAATGCCATTATGGTAATAATTCAATCGTTCGTGGTCGATTCCAAACAGATGCAAAACGGTCGCATGGAAATCATGCCATGGGATCGGCCGTTCGGTGGCTTTCCATCCGACCTCGTCTGTCTGCCCAACAGACATACCAGGTTTCAAACCGGCTCCAGCCATCCAACAACTGAACCCATACCGATTGTGATCTCTCCCGGGTCCGACCTGATCTTTAGCAGATTGAGCAAATGGGGTTCTTCCAAACTCGGTTGTAAACAGAACCAAAGTATCTTTTAGCATTCCACGCTGCTTTAAGTCTTTTAGAAGAGCCGCAATCGGTTTGTCAATTCTTCCGGCCTCCTTGGTATGATTGTCTTTTACATTTTCATGAGCATCCCAACTGGCTCGTGGATTACCTGCAATGGGTCCGCCTGAAAACAATTGAACGAAACGGACACCCCGTTCCAACAATCGCCGACCCAGCAGACACCGCCGTCCCATGTCTGCGGTCTTTTTTTCACTTACACCATACTCATCCTGAGTCTTTTGGCTTTCACGATTGATGTCAGCGACTTCTGGGATCGACATTTGCATTTTCGCCGCCAGTTCGTAACTTTTTAATCGTGCCGAAAGAACCGCGTCTTCTCCGGTCTGCGTTAAATGATTTCGATTGATTTGATTGATAAAATTTCGAGTCGCCAGGTCGGTCTTCGAATCCAGTTTTCTCGCAGGAAACAGGTCGCGGACGGGTTGGTCCCCTCCCTTCAAGACAACGCCTTGATTGTCCGCAGGTAAAAACGCACTGCTCCATGTCGACGCACCAGTGTTTGGGGCACCTCGTTGATCGTTCAGGACAACGTAGGCAGGCAGCGATTCCGCTTCAGATCCCAGCCCATAGGCGACCCAGCTACCCATCGACGGATAGCCATTAAATTCAAATCCACTATTCGCAAGAAAGAGCCCTGGCGTATGATTTGCCGACTTCGATTCCATTGATTTCAAGATCGTAAGATCATCACCCAATTCAGCGATATGCGGGAACATATCCGAAATCATCAGCCCACTTTGACCGCGCGGCTTGAATTGCCAATCTTCTTTTCGAAGTAGTCCCATTTGACCGAAGAAGATGTCAGGCTGTTCATCGGTCTGCAAAGTCTTTCCATGAAACTTGGTAAGCTCCGGCTTGTAATCAAATGAATCGACATGACTCATTCCACCAATCAAACAAATATGAATCGCCCGTTTGGCCTTGGCTTCGAAATTGGGAAACGCCGTATTGTCTTGATCAATAGATACGCCTCCGGGAAGGTCACGATTGAGCAAGGTTGCAAGCGCAGTCGCGCCAAGTCCGTTGATTCCCCAATTAAAAAAATCACGCCGTGAAGTCTGACCGGAATTCTGAATCATATTCAATTTTTCTTTCATTCATTCAAACGCGATGTCTCGCTATTCTATTACAACGAATTCACTAACGTTGAAAAGTGCTCGGCAAAGTGCCGCCAAGTCGTTATCAGCCAAAAACTTGCTCGCAAGGGCAAACTCGGTTGCATCTGGCTTTCGATGAATTGTCATCCGCCAGGCTAGCACAACCTGCTTTTCGATATCATCACCGGCCGTTTCCAGAATTCGCTCAGCAAAATAGTCGGACATTCGAAGCACAAACGAATTGTTGAGCAGACTCAAAGCTTGCAACGGAGTCGTTGTCACGGCTCTACGCGGTGCGGTCGATGCAGGATCAGGACAGTCGAACGTATCAAGCAACGCACTGCGCCCACCTCGAGGATTGAATCGATAAACGGTCCTTCGAAAAATCCGGCTATCGTTCGTATCGATCGGCTCGTAATAGGTGGTTCCGTTGTTTCCCTTGATCGAAACATCTTCAAAACTTGGGCCGCCCATCGTATCGTTCATTTTTCCCGCAACGAACAACATCGCGTCGCGAACGGACTCTGCCTCCAATCGCCGCGGGTTCATTTTCCATAGGAAACGGTTGTCGGAATCAACATCCTGAGGATTCGGTGTTAAATTTTTCGCATTCGGATATCCAGCCTGTCGATACGTGTTGGAGCTGACGATCAACCGATGAAATGACTTCATTCGAAAGCCATCGTCGCGGAATTTTGCCGCCAGCCATTCCAGTAAATTCGGATGCGTTGGTCGCCCTCCATTAAAGCCCAGATCATTCGGCGTATCGACAATTCCGACTCCAAAATGATAGTGCCAAATCCTATTTGCAATCACGCGAGAAAACAAAGGATTGTTTTTGGAAGTAATCCAATTTGCAAGTTTTTTCCGGCGAGTGGATTCCTTAGCGTTTGGCGGAAGAGAAAAACCTGCATCAACGCCGCTTACCGAGGCAATTGCTCCCGGCGATACGACTTCGCCAATGCTGTCCGGATCACCGCGCAAGAGAACGTTTGTGACCGCGCCACCACCTGGGGTGAGCGTGTAGATTTTTTGATTTGCTCTTGAAAGCAGATCAGTCCTCTGCCTTGATAGCGAATCAATTTCCAATTTCAGCTTTTCGCGAAGTAATCGCGTTTCGCTGGAAAGAAAATCGACCAACTCTTTTTCAGCAACGTAGTTGGACGAATCACCTGCGGTGGCAGCAACCTCTTCTGCAGTGAGAGCCCGATCGTAGAAAGCAGCGTGAAAAATCTTTGCCTTTAAATAACGTCCCTCTCCACCAGCTGGCTTATGCCGCAATCCGAAAATAATATCCGTTTGATTGGCTCGATAGGATTGCAAGCCACTCTTTCGCACCGTGCGTCCGTAAGGCTTACCGTCGCGATACCCGATAATCGTTCCGTCTTTCTTGTAAACGATTGAGAAATGTACAGGACGTTTCTGGGCGTCTGATTCTGCTGGCCCCTGAAATGAATCGGTTCTCGCAAATCCGTTACTCCCTGCCATCCATTGTTTCGGCTCGCGTTCCGCAAAAACGATGGAGTCAAATACAACTCCGTTTAATGTTTCAATTGAAATCGCGCCACCACCCCGTTCATTTAAAGAATCAAGTTGGACAAAAACCTCCAGCGTCTTTTCCTTGATCTCTTTTTCGATCGGGGCTGTTTGCACAAACGACTTGCCATCAACAATCAACGCACCATTTTCAATCCGTGCCGATCCGATCGCCGTGCCATCCAAGTTACCGATTGCATCTTTTAAGTCGGTCTCGAACTCCCATCGCGCAAAAGCCTTAGGTGGCGTGGGCGATTCGCGATTGCCCTCCTCCCGCTGAGCAATGATCTTTTTCCGAGCCGTTTGTTCGATGGATAAAAGTTGCTCACGCAGCGGGATCAACTTCGCAGCTATCTTGCTGATCGCACCCTGATCAACGGTCGATGTTTCTGTTTTCTCTCCGTATCCCAATCCAGAAATCGCGGAGGCCATTTCATAGAACTCTTTTTGGCTGATCGGATCGAATTTATGATCATGGCACCGTGCGCAGTTGACAGTCAGCCCAACAAAAGTCTGTCCAACAGTTGCAAGGACCTCTTCGATTTCGTCTTGTCGGGCCAATTGCTTCATCCGTTTGCTACCGCCCACAACGGTGTTGTGAACTCCCGCCGTCCAGAAACCGGTTGCTGATGAACCTTCGATCCCGCCCTTTAATTGGTCACCGATCAATTGCATTTGCACAAATTGATCATACGGCATGTCCCCGTTAAGGGCGTTGATTACCCAGTCACGATAATGCCAGGCATTTTTTCGCGGAGCGTTTCTTTCAAATCCATCACTTTCGCCAAACCTGACAACATCTAGCCAATGACGCCCCCATCGTTCTCCATAATGCTTTGATGCCAATAAGTCGCCAACGATTTTCTGGTACGCTTCCTCGGACGGATTTTTTTCAAACTGCTCCACTTGGCCAGGCGACGGCGGAAGCCCGATGAGATCGAAATACAAGCGTCGGATCAGCGTGCGTGGCTTCGCAATGGGTGATGGTGAAAGCTCCTTTTCCAACAATTTTTTGGCAATAAAAAGATCAATCTCATTTTTTGCCCACTGCCTCGGGTCAAATCTTGAATCCTGCTTCTTGACTTCGCTTCCAAAACTGGGTGGCGTCACTCTTTTCAAAGGCTGCAACGACCACCAATCACGACCAGCACGAGTTTTTGTTGAAAAGGCATATCGATCAATCGGACTGGTGCCCCATTTCGCGCCTTGTTCAATCCATTTTTTGATGAGTGCTTTATCATCATTATCCAGAGGATGTTTGGGCGGCATTTCATCTGACTGAATTCGTTCCCATATCAAGCTCTTGACCAAATCCTTAGGCACGATTGAAACGCCACTTTCACCACCTTTGAAGGCGGTGTTCCGATCAGATAGATCCAATTCGGATTCAGCCGTTTTTCCCGAATGACATTCAAGGCAATGCGAAGAAATGATTGGAGCGATCTGGCGATCAAAATCGATTTCATCGGCGGCCAAAAGCAAATCACCCAAGCCCCCAACGAATAATGATCCCAAAATGAAATAGCAATATCGCGAGTTGAGAAATCTGCAGAAGAACTTGAGCATAACGATTTAGGTGAGAATGACGTATGACTATTGTTCAATTTTGAAACGTCATGAATCGCAAGTCAAGCAATCCGGGCGCAATTCATTAAACGAAATATCCCCTCGTCGAAATAGCGGATGCAGACGATACGCTATCTCACCCTCTGCGAAGCCGGCGCATCGTCGTCGGTATCATCGTAGCGCACAGAATTTCGGCTGGACGCTGTGGAAAAGCTCTTTTGAGAAACCAAGACGAAATCAGAGCATTACACGCCGGGTGGAAAGACCATAAACTCCTCTGAAACCGTTTTAAAATCCAACAGCTGCATCGTTGTTAACACAGCAAAAACAACGGACATCGAGCAGAGTGAATACCTCGAAGATAACAAGTGGAGAGCTGGACAACGAAATCCGATGCGATGCCAGAGAAACTGGATGCCCAACCCTTTGCAACCCTCTCTATCTTGCAGATCACCTAATTAGGATAAACTTGCCCTGACCGCGATGAACCTGATGTGGTAAACTTTTAAATGTCGTTTGCGTGCGTTAGCAACCAGACATGGAGTGAATTTTTCAAGGAAGGAATCTATTGCAGTCGGTTTGGGAAAACGTTCGCTTTGCCGGCCACCTCCTTGTTGATGCCATTGATAAATGCAAACGTTCCATCGGTGCGGATGCTCGTAACACAAATCAAAAACAAGAACAACTCTCCGACGGCTCCTCCTCCCAAAAAAATAACTGCACGCAAAAACCTGATCAAACTCAACCAAGCCCAAGACATACCGCTTTTGGAATTTGAACTCCCTTAACCTTGAAGATCGCGATCATTTCATTTGCAGTAACGGACATCGCATCTACGAAGTCAGTTGCCTCCGCCGTAACACTGCAGCCGAACCTGCCAACCGGAAAGAGTAACAAGAGACGATGAGTACCTCCCCCAATCACAACGCGGGTGACGACGATACCAAAATGGTAGAGAAGCTCGGCGAAGCACGAGATGCAATTGTTACCGAATTACGCAAAACGATCGTGGGGATGGATGATGTCATCGACGAGATGATGATTGCCATCTTCGCCCGAGGTCATTGTTTGCTGGTGGGTGTTCCAGGCCTGGCCAAGACACTACTCGTCAGCTCACTGGCCCAGACGATGGCACTTTCCTTTAAAAGAATTCAGTTTACCCCCGACCTGATGCCCTCGGATATCACTGGGACGGAGCTACTTCAGGAAGACCCCGAGACACACGAGCGGAGGTTCAAATTCCAGAAGGGGCCGGTATTTACGAACCTGTTGCTGGCTGACGAAATCAACCGCACGCCTCCAAAGACTCAGGCCGCACTACTTGAAGCGATGCAGGAGAAGCGTGTGTCGTCTGGGGGATTGGACTACAAGCTTGACCAGCCGTTCTTTGTTTTGGCGACACAGAATCCAATCGAGCAGGAGGGAACCTACCCGTTGCCGGAAGCCCAGCTCGACCGTTTTCTATTCAATATCATGGTCAAATATCCGAGTCGTAGCGAAGAACTTGACATCATGCGGAGTGTGACCACTGACGATGAGCCGCAGCTTAACGAGGTTGTGGATGGCCCCTCCATCTTGGAGTTGCAACATGTGGTCCGGCGCATTCCAGTGGCCGATCACGTG
>CAJQQR010000116.1 GCA_905480545.1 uncultured Pirellulaceae bacterium | reverse complement strand
CGGTGCGTTGATGCAGCGAGATGATTCCCAACAAGTGTCAGTTGTAGCGCATTTCAGTGATGGATCCACGAAGGATGTGACGCGAACGACTCAATTCGACAGCAACGACACGGAGATGGCCGAAGTTAGCGAAACGGGCTTGGTGACAACATCGACCTATACCGGTTCCGTCGCTGTGATGGCCCGTTACCAAGGTCATGTTGACGTATTTAGAGCCACGATTCCCCTGGGAATCAAGGTCGATTCGCTTCCTGAGGAGGCGAATTTTGTTGATAAATTCGTATTCAAAAACCTCAAGGCGTTGGGGTTACCTCCATCAGATTTGACGGATGATCCAACATTTTTGAGACGGGTCACGATCGATATTGCTGGCCGCCTACCCAGTGCTGAAGAAACGGAAGTTTTTCTAGCGGATAAATCGCCAGACAAACGAAATCGATTGATTCGAGAGCTTCTTGATTCGAATGATTACGCGGATAACTTTGCCAATAAATGGTCCGCGATCTTACGGAACAAGCGAAACAAAAACGAAGACAAGTATGCGACGTTCGCTTTTCATGATTGGATTCGCACAAGTTTCTTGGAAAACAAGCCTTACGACAAATTCGTGAGTGAAATCCTGACGGCCAATGGGGCTGCCGAACAAAACCCACCTGTAGCATGGTATCGAGAAGTAAAAGATCAGTCTTCTCAGGTTGAGGACACCGCCCAGTTATTCTTGGGATTGCGGATTCAATGTGCTCGATGCCATCATCATCCATTCGAAAAATGGAGCCAAGAAGACTATTACGGATTTGCCGCATTTTTTGCACAGGTCGGCAAGAAGCGTGGAATGCGAAACGGCGAAAGTCGAATTTACCAACGCCAAGTGGCCGCAACCGCCAAAAATCCGAAAACGAATCAAAACGTGTTGGCGCGTGGTCTGGGTGCACAAACTCCAAAAATTGATCCCAGTGAGGATGCCCGCAGAGTCTTAGCGGATTGGATGTCAGCCAAGGAAAATCCATTCTTTGCAAAGTCGCTGGTGAACCGATATTGGAAACATTTTTTCAGTCGTGGTTTGGTTGATCCTGAAGATGATATGCGAGTCACCAACCCTTCGTCCAACCCCGAATTATTGGATGCGTTAGCGGCGGAGTTCCTCAAGTCTGACTTTAATTTGAAGGAATTGATTTACTCGATTTGTTCGTCCAAAACGTATCAATTGAGTGCAATTCCAAACGAATGGAATGCGAAAGACAAAAATAATTTCTCAAGGTATTATCCGAAGCGATTAAACGCAGAGACGTTACTGGATTCGATTAATCAAGTGACCAAAACGAACACAAACTTTAGTGGTGTACCGGCTGGGACACGCGCAATTCAGTTGCCGGACAACGGATTTAACTCCTACTTTTTGACCGTTTTTGGACGCCCCGAATCAAGCAGTGCTTGTGAATGCGAGCGTTCGGGAGATGCCAATCTTGCTCAAAGCCTTCATTTATTGAATTCGAGCGAAATCCAAGGGAAACTTACCGATGGAAACGGGCGTGCCGCAAAACTGGCAGGCGATAAGAATCGCAATGATGTCGACCGACTAACCGAGCTCTATATTGCGGCTTTCTCCCGAGCGCCGATTCAACAAGAAATTGAGATTGCATCCTCTCATATTAAGAAACATGCCAACGACCCTAAACGAGCTTATGAAGATATCGTTTGGGCGTTGATTAATACCAAGGAATTTTTGTTTAACCATTAACTTTCCGAGAACGAATCGAACTGGAAACGATCAGTAACCCGTTATTGACTAATGTGTTACCTGAACCGATCCAGTAAATACGAAGCTCTGTTTCGGTTCAATCAAGGCGCAACTTTTACTGACAAGTGCCTTGATTGAGTCATACTGAGTTAGGACATTTTGTCCCGCAACAAAATGCCCTGTTTATCGCCCTTAACCAACCTGCCGATTGGTCAAGACGTTTGTCGGCAACCCGATCGACGTTGCAAACCCAATTGCATTCCCCATGCAATAACAACGCAGCCCCCTTGCGAAAATCACCATGACCCATTTTCAGCGAAACGCCTCTCATGGCGTATCGACGTTTGTTGCTGTTTCAATTTTTACGATCTGCATTTTCGCACATCCAGATGCTGGCTGCGGACAAACGCCATCGCCACGCCTTCACTTTCTCTACCCTAACTCAGGAAAGATTGGAACCAACGTCGAAGTGACGATTGGTGGGGCAGATTTGGACGAAGCGTCAGAACTGATCTTTTCGAATCCCAAACTCAAGGCGGCTGTGAAAATGTCTGCCGCAACAGAAATTGTTCCGGCTAAACCCCTTCCCAATCAGTTTACGGTCACAATCCCGGAGGATACTGAGCCTGGAATATACGAAGTTCGAACATTCGGCCGTTTTGGCTTTTCGACGCCACGGCGTTTTATCGTGGGGCTTGAGACTGAAGTCATTTGTAACGACCAAAACAAGACATCGGAAACCGCGATGCCCATTTCGGTCGGTTCGGCAGTGAATGGAAGGGCCACCGCAAACGCGAAGCATTACTTTAAGTTCGCTTTAAAAGACCAGGAAAAAGTAACGATTGAATGTCAAACGCGGACAATCGATTCCAAAATGGATCCAGTCGTGATCATTAGCGACTTGTCAGGCAAAGAAATCGCAAGGTCTCGCTCTTCAAGTTTTCAATCACCAACCATCTTTTTTAAAGCTCCACGCGCCAGCCAGTACATTGTTGAAATTCGTGATGCGGTATTCAGTGGTGGTACCGAGTTCTTTTATCGATTGCGAATTTCAAATTTGCCCTATATTTCTGGGGTCTCTCCGAATGTAATTCAGAGCGGTACCAAACAAGATCTCACATTGTTTGGATGGAACTTACCGGGCGGAATCGAGCAAACCGATTCGTCGCGTGCAAACCAGTTCTTTGAACTGACGAAGAAATCATCCGACGAAATTCTACAACCCAAGAAACATTCAGGGGAATTACCACTTCAGGCCAACAGCTTTGCCTTGGATTGGCGGTCGGTTGCGATTTTGGATTCGGGGCGTGTCGTTAGCAATTTGCAACCGATCTATCTCGCATCAAACCCCGTCACCAATGAAGCGAATGAAAAAGACACAACGATCCTTTCGGTCCCAACGGACGTTTCAGGACGATTCTCACCTGCCTCAGAGACTGACCGCTACGAATTTGATGCGAAAAAAGGGGACGTCTTTTACGTCGAGGTTTTCTCTCATCGCTTGGGAAATGACTCTGATGTAATTCTTACGCTGCAACAATCGGTCACATCGGGAGAAGGTGTAAAGACATGGAAACGTGTTTCGGTAACTGACGATGTCGGGAATCGCGCGGGGACGACTGGCCCGGATTTTTCCACGTCCTCCGATGACCCGAGTATGAAGATTCAGGTTCCAGCCGACGGCCGCTACCGGTTGATCCTCAAGGACCAGTTTGGCAATAGTGATTCTGGCTATCGCTCGGCATATCGGCTCTCTATCCGTCGCCCCAAGCCAGACTTCAATCTTATTTGCACACCGATATACGGCCACATCGCTAACGGGAATCAAATTCTTGGCAACGCACTGGTTCTCACAAAAGGAGACAGAAAAAGCGTGAGGGTCACACTCGACCGTGTCGATGATTTTTCTGGGTCGGTGGAAGTTACTTGCGAAAACCTCCCCGCCGGGGTGACCTGCAATCCGATCACACTTTCATCAATCCAAAATTCAAATGAAATCGTTTTTTCGATTGCCGATGATGCCGCAATTGGCAAGGCTCTGATAAAAATTGTTGGTAGAGCCAAAGTTGGAGAACAGCAAGTTGTCCGAGAAGCGATTCCAACAGTGGTAACTTGGGATACCGGTAACAAGACGACCGTTCCAGCTTTTTTTCGTCGGACCGCAGGTTTAGAAATTTCTGTTGTTTCCGCAGATTCCGCACCTGTTTCGGTCGACGTCGGAGCCGGAAATGTTTTCGAGACCTCACTTGGAGGAAAGATTGGAATTCCGATAAAGCTCGCTCGGCGGAAATTCACCGAGCCGATCAAGTTATCTGCGACAAACTTGCCAGCTAATTTGAAACCCGCTGATCTCACGATTGCAAAAGAGAAAAGTGACGCTTCAGTTGAACTCTATGTAAAAGACAAGAACACCGCTTTGGGAACCTATCAATTTCAATTCAAAGGTGACGCGAAATTTAAGCACAGCCGAAATCCACAAGCTGTCGCTCGTGAACAAGCAGAACAAGCGAGACTCGAAGAAGTTTCCAAGAAATTTGCCGCTGATAAAACATCGCTGATGTCGGCAATGACACTCGCATCCCAACAACTGCCAACGCTCGACCAGTCCATTGCAAAGGCCAAATCAGAATTAGACATTTCTCGAAAGACTATTTCCGCCAAACGCGGGCAAGCAGCGAGTTTAATGGCAGCAATCGCCAAGTCAAAAAGCAGCAAAACCTCAGACTCGGATCCACTTATCATTGCGGCTGCAGAGGCTCAATTGAAATCACTTCAAACCGAAGTTGAAACTCAAACCACGGTCGGTCTAAAGAGCCTTGAATCGAAGGTTAAGGTGGCAGAACAAGCGAAGATTGACGCCGCTGCAAAAATCGAATCGATGAAAAAGAGTATTGCGGGCTTTGATGCGAAACAGAAACTGGTCGACGCGGAAAAGGCCGCCTCAAAGACACGATTTGATGCGTTAACCAAACAGAGTGCGGCGAAGGATCTGATCTACAAAGCAATTTCCAATCCGTTGACGGTTAAAATCGTCGCCTCGCCCATATCCCTCAGCCCAATTGCGGAACACTCCGCAAGCGTTGGCTCGAAAACAACATTAGCAACGAGTTTTTCGCGAAAATACGGTTTCGCCGAAGCAACGACGATCACCCTCAAAGCCCCTAACGGCGTGCCAGGTATCGTCATACCGCCTGTGACCGTCGCCAAAGATAAAAGTGATGCAACGCTCGAAATTGAAATCCAACCGAACTGCCCACCTGGAAATCATACAATCGAAATGGTTGCGAGTGGAAAATTCAACAATGTTGATGTGCAAACCAAATCGTCCTTCATAATCAAAGTCACAGCGAAGCCTGCCAGTTAACTGGGTTCAACGCTCTGAAAATTGTTCGCCCTAAAATAGTAGTGACCTCAATAGATTTGAAAACCAAACGATGAATCAAAAACTCCTCACGACCTTACTTCTCGTTGTTGTTTCAAGCATTTCAAACGCCGGTGATCCTATTCCAGTCGCGGAATTGAAGCGGACGGACCCTGTGGATTTCGACAAGGAGGTTTTGCCGATGTTGAGGCAAAACTGTCTCGCATGCCACAATTCAACTGACGCCGAGGGTGATGTCGTTTTGGAATCTGTCGCCAAAATCATGGAAAGCGAATCGGTCGTTGCAGGGAATCCCTCAGAAAGCGCCTTGCTGTCTTTGTCTGCTCATCAAGACGATCCGGTGATGCCGCCTGAAGACAATGAAGTTAAAGCAAAGAATATGACGTCTGAGCAACTTGGATTGATCAAGCTTTGGATCGCCCAGGGAGCAAAACCAAGTGCCAATTCGTCAGCGAACAAAGTTAACTTTGCGAAACTCCCAGCTGGAATCAATCCGGTTTATTCGCTGGCCATGTCGAGAAATGGCCAGTTCCTTGCTGCCGGCCGCGCCAATCAGATTTTCGTTTACCAAGTCCCCAGCAAACAATTGATGACTCGGGTCACCGATCCCCAGTTGCAGAAGTCCACGTTATACAACCAGCCAGGAATTGCACATCTCGATTTGGTCCAATCATTGGTGTTTTCACCCGACAACCGTACATTCGTCTCGGGCGGTTTTCGCAATGTAAAAGTTTGGCAGAAACCTTCGGCGACAAGCGCCATGACTGCCTTAAAGTTTCCGGGACCCATTACTGCGTCCAACTCCAGTAACGGTCAAAATCTGATTGTTCTAGGCGGTAACCAAGGAAGCGTAGCGGTTGTCGATACCAAGTCCAAAAAACTCGTTCATTCGTTAAAAATTTCCGACCAAACTCTGAACCTTATCGCGGTTAATAAGACGGGAACGATGATTGCGACAATCAACAACAAAAAGTCGTTGGTCGTATACGACTTAAACAAAAAGGCGTTGGTTAAAACTCCAATTACTTTAGGAGCTGATGCAGTTTCGATCGCATTTGCAAACGGCGAAGAATCTATAATTGTCGGGCAGAATGACCACTCGATTTTGTTGTTCGATGTGAAATCTATCCTGGCGGCAACAGAACCCACTGCAGAAATCAAACCATCAAAAACTCTTGCCGGTCACGCTCAGCCACCGCATATTTTGCGTCCATACGGTGAAAATCATTCCATGCTGTTTGCTGGATCAAACAATGGCAATGCGAAAATATGGGATTTAGCATCGGGAAAACAGATTCGCACCTTTGCGCACGGTTCCGCAATTTGTGGCATTGAAGTCTCAGACGATCAAACTCGGGTTGCGACATGCGGTACCAACGGTTCATTAAAGGTCTGGAACACATCGAATGCAAAATTAATTAACGAAGTTCGCGGTGATTCGAACGTTGATTTTCAAATCGCGGAGAATGATCGACTTGTTCGGTTAAAGCAACAATTGATTGACGCCGCCAAGAGCGACCTCGCCAACGGCAATAAAGAAAAAACGGCAGAGGAAGCTAACGTCAAAAAAACGAAGGAAGCTTTGACCAAAGCGGATGAGGACACCAAAAAGAAACTAGAGGCAAAGAAAAAGGCGGATGCAGATTATGCTTCAGCAAATAAGGTTCTTCAGTCCAAAAAGGCTGAGGTTGAAACGCACATGAAGTCGAAAACCGAAGTAATGACTGAAATCAAAGTGCAAAAAGAGCGTGTGAGTGCAATCGCTTCAGCATTGGCTTTGCTGGGCGAAGAAACCGCCCGAGCAAATTCAATCAAGTCGGTTTTGAATGTACGGTTAAAGTCGGCATCCGAAGCATTGGCAAAAGACCAAAACAACGCGAATCTTAAAAAGGAAGTCGAGCGTTTCACATCTGATATTGCTTTTTCGGACTCGGTGATCGCGAAAATTGCAGCTCAAGTAAAGAAAACCGATGTTGATAAAAATGCAGCCGAGGGCAAAGCGAAATCACTCGAACCTCGCCTGATTGAAATCGACAAACTGATTAATGCGGCGAACGCCGAAATTAAAAAGCAGGAGCCCGGACTGAAAAAGCTAGTGGACGCGCAGAAAACTGCGACCGATGCGCATAGCGTGGCGGTTCGCAATTCCACCTTGGCAAAGAACAGCGTTGAGCGAGCGGAAACGCGTGCAAAAAAAGCAGCCGACCAAATCCCCGTGTTAACTGCCGCACAAACCGCTGCCGTTGCTGCAAAAGCCGAATCGGAAAAGTTGGCATTGGAGTTCAAAACAGCGAACGAGAAATCATTATCAGCGTTGAGCGGAATTCGTTTGCTGGCCAAAAACCGACTCGCCTATTATGATCGGACCGGAAAAATTGGCGTCTGCGATATGGCGTCCGGTGAAAAACTTGAGTCCGTGAACGTCGCCGAAACCGCCGATCGATTGTGTTTTGCCACCGGTGGTGAAGAGTTAATCTGGATAGCTAAAGACGGCACCCGGTTGGATACGACAAGTCTGCCATCCGAATGGAAGTTAGTTCGAACGATCGGTAACATTGACGACGATAAAACGTTTGCTGATCGGGTTACGGCATTGGATATTTCTGCTGATGGTAAATACCTCGCAACGGGGTCTGGCGAACCGTCGCGTTCCGGTCAAATCAAGATATGGAACCTGATGGATGGATCGCTAGTAAAAGAAATTGCCGACGCACACAGTGACACGATTCTTGACTTACGGTTTTCACCCGATGGCCAAAAGATCGCCTCCAGTAGTTCGGATCGATTTATGAAGACTTTTGATGTTGGTTCCGGAAAGTTGATTCGTGTTTTTGAGGGGCATACACATCATGTGATGAGCGTTGACTGGAATCCGATCGGACGAGAGCTTACGACCGCGGGTGCTGACAAAGTGGTCAAAGTCTGGGATGCAGGCACGGGAACTCAAAAACGAACGATTGCTGGATATTCAAAGGAAGTCACCAGTCTCTGTTTTGTTGAATTGACGAATGAGGTGTTAACCGGATCAGGGGACCATTCCGTCCGACGAAAACGAACAAACAATGGTGGTGAGGTTCGCAGTTTCGGTGGCAGTACAGATTTCGTTTATGCGGTCGCTAGTTCGTCAGATGGGAAAAAATTAGCCGCTGGTGGACAGGACAGTGTTGTCCGAGTTTGGGCGGATAACGGTCAGCTATTTGCCGAATTCAGCCCCCCAAAGGAATAAAATCTAAAAAATCATCAAAACTTAATTTTAAGAATTCCTTCCGCCAATTCCTTAAAAACCCCTTGTTAAGGCCGGAAAAACATGGTTTTCAGGCGTTTTTGACGCTCGCTAAGCGATTAAAAAAACGGCTTGACGAATGGCAGGAATCATGATGGGCAATATCAACCCTGGGGTACTTGCTTGCACTTTCGGCCTCTGTTATCGTCGACTTATCTGTCAAGCCCCCATTTGAAGAGTTTCGACTCGGAACGCATTGGGCTGCGAAACAGATTTGTGAGATCACGGAGGAAAAGGCAGAATGCCTTAACACAAAGCAATGTTAGTCCTAAGTCGAAAAGTTGGAGAAAAAATCTTAATTGGTGGCGATATTTCAGTCACCGTTGTCCGCGTATCCGGAGGTGGAGTTCGGATTGGCATCGAGGCACCCTCTGAAATGGCGGTTGTTAGGGAAGAACTGGCGGGTGCAAGTGAAGATGCAAATTTTAGCAGAACAATGCCGGATGATTCCCAGCAATCCGTTCCAGCAAAGATCAACCCTGCGGCCAAGCTAACTCCCGATTCATCGGCGAGTACCAAACAGAATGCACCACGGACAAAACCTCGCTGATTTTCTGCTGCACTTTTCTTATTTGATGCCTCTTATTTGTCGCTTCGTCTCTGATGTTTCGTCTCTGATGTTTCGTCGCGTAAGCATCGTGCTAACGTGATGCGTCCGAGAAATCGAACTAAGTCCACTGCCGTTGGCAGGTTCGTCGCAACAAGCCAACAGCCGTGGTTAATTCGTGACAAAACTTTCTCACTTCGCGATAACGCGAAACTGAATGATTTGATTGGCTTCCGGTTTAACTTGAAAATCTAAGGTCGTCGATTTACTTTTTTCAAAAACCATATTGCTGCTATTGTTCGTCGAATCCAAGGTCACAGTGTAAATTCCTGGTTTGAGATTTAACTCGAAGAAATCGTTCGCATCGTTGGATTCGGTCCTTGTTTTTCCACTTCCGATTCTTTTTCCTAACGGGTCGCTGATCTTTACGCCAATTGAGACACGTTTATCTTCTGAGCTTAACGCTTTGAAAGCGACAGTAAATTCACCTTCCGATTTCGGTTTTGGGGCACCAATGTATCTCCATGTCACGTCCACAGCGGGAACATCAGTTGAGCGTCGTTTCCAGACCATTGGAAAATGAATATCAGTCTTTTTAAATGATGTCGCGTAGATGCGATGAATGGGATTCGTTGAGTCGGCCTGAGATGCGATTCCTGCAAACCAACCACGATTTAATCCGTTTGCGTCATATTCACAGGCACCGGTAAATTTCCATGATTGACCGTCCCAGATTTCAACCCAAGTATGATTGCCTCGTTTATTGACCCATAGCGGCGTCCCGGCCAGCCTCGCGGGAACGCCGACCGAGCGACACGCGTCGGCGAGGATTACCGACAATCCGGTACACGACGCCAGCCCAGTCTCCATCGATTCGGATGGGCTTTGATCCGGCCGCTTTCGTTTAGTCGAATATCGGACATTGAGAATCCGAAAAACGTTCTTATTTAACTCCTGTGCTGCCTCGCCCGCAGTTTTGCAATCGCTCACTAACTTCTTAAATCGCTCTCGAAAGTCTTTTCGCCAATTTTCACGTGTTTCACTGACTGACGCATACGGCATCACGTCGTTCAGAAAAATATCCTCAGGCACCTTTTTTGCCCATTCGTTGTCATTTCGTGCCGCAATGGCCAAACGAATATTCTCGACAAGAAAGTCGGACTTTAAAGCTTTCAGATCCGAATCAGGCATATTCAATATAAGGAATCGGATACATCTGGACTCCAAATCCGAGCGTTCACATTCTTTAATCGCAGCGAGCAGTTCCGACTTATTTTCGCCGGCTTTCTTGAGTATCGCTTCAATATTCGCTGCGACATCCCTTGCATCGGTATCCGCCAACGGACTGGTTTTGGATGGATCCTGTCCTAAAGACAAACCACAGCAAAACGTAAAGGCTGTGACGTAGTAAACAGTTGCGATGTAAAAATGATTAACGTTCAAGATAGGCTCACTTGGCTTGATAAAATGCTCTCACAAAAGTGCACTTTACATCGAATCATGCGAATTGTCCAAAACCGAAACCAAACCTCTCGTGCTAGCAACTGATTCGATCGGGTATTCCCCGGCTGTTTTGTTGGCGACTTCGAGAAAAGGAGCTGGCGATTCGCCAAATTGTCGAGGATTGGACTTGCCGATTGCAATTGGCATCGGTTATCAAATATTCTTATCGCAGCGGGAATGTTGCGGATGCACAGGATTGCAAGCACATGGTGTACGAGAAGGAACTCGATAACCGATGAAACATTATTGGCGCGCTCTAAAAATGGCGCTGAAGTATAAATGGTCGTTAGCCACCGCTATTTTTTGTTCGATCATGGTAGCGCTTCTATGGGGCGCAAACATTGGTGCAGTTTACCCTTTTGTCGAAGTTGTATTCGAGCGGAATTCGTTGCATGACTGGGTGGACAATCAGGCCACAACCAGTCACGAAAAAATTGCGTCTCTGACCAACGACATCAATTCGATGGTTGAAAGTGGCGATCAGTCGTCCGAAGTGGTCAACACAATTAAAATCAAGGAAAAGCAGGTCGAGGACTACGAAAGTCGCATCGAGTGGCTTAACTATTTTGGACCGACGGTGAAGCGATGGACCCCCAGTTCCCCATTTGCGACTCTCGTGATGCTGGTCGTCGTGTTGATGCTCGGGACCATACTTAAAGGTGCGTTTCTGATTGGGAACATGGTTCTTGTTTCTAAAGTTGGCCAACGGACGGTTCTGGATTTACAAAATGTGTTTTTCAAAAGCACGTTGAACCAGGACTTGAAGACCCTTGGTGAAAAAGGTACCGGGGATCTGGTGGGTCGTATCCGCGGCGAAACGGGAACGATTGGAGCAGCGATTACCACGCTCTTCGGAAAGACGTTACGCGAACCGTTTAAAATGATCGCTTGCTTAATTGGTGCCGCATTAATCAATTGGCGATTGCTGTTGTTTTCAATGTTGATCGCACCGATTGCTGGATTTTTGATGGTCAAGCTTTCACAGTCGATGAAGCGCGCCAACAAGCGAGCGATGGAAGAATCCGCCAACCTAATGAATCGACTGTTTCAGGCGTTAACGTACATTCGTGTCGTGAAATCGCACAATATGGAAACTTTTGAACAGGATCAATTCAAAGACACGGCGAATGAAGTCTATCGAAAGTCCATGAAGATCGCAGTTTATAACTCGCTATTTCGCCTGAACAACGAAGTACTTGGGATTGGCGTTGTTTGCATTTCCGCCGTCGCCGGTGGCTATTTAGTCATGAATCAGAAAACGCATATTTGGGGTTTTCAATTGGCGTCAACCGAAATGTCGATCACTGCGATGCTAACTTTTTATGCGTTTTTGATTGCGGCCTGCGATCCAATTCGGAAACTTGCTGATGTCTACAATTCATTGAACATTGGACTGGTTGCATGCAATCGCGTCTTCCCGCTTATCGATCGGCAAGCCACAGTCCAGTCTCCTGAGAACCCAAAATTAATACCCAACAGTGCATCGGAGATTCGTTTTGAGGACGTTAAGTTCTCGTATGATGAAAATAATTCAGTCTTAAACGGAGTCAGCTTTGCTATTGAACCTGGGGAAACAATTGCCATTGTTGGTCCCAATGGCTGCGGTAAGAGCACGATGGTGAACTTCTTGTTGCGATTTTACAATCCAGATGAAGGCAAGATTTACCTCGGCGGCGAAGACATTCGCGATTACAATATCCAAGACATGCGAAAACATGTTGGCATGGTAAACCAGCAGATCATGCTGTTCGCCGATACGGTTGCAAACAACATTCGCTACGGGATGCAAGACGCTTCTGATCTCGAGGTTATCAACGCGGCGAAGAAGGCTCACGCCGATGGGTTTATCAATGAAAAGCTTGAAAACGGTTACCAGACAAAAATTGAAGAACATGCTTCAAACCTCTCTGGTGGACAGCGTCAACGAATCGCTTTGGCTCGCGCCATTTTGCGAGACTCAAAAGTTGTCATCCTGGATGAGGCGACCAGCCAAATTGACATTGAGAGCGAGATGTTAATCCATCAGTCGCTAGAGACGCATCTTAAAGACAGAACGGCGATAATCGTAACGCATCGCTTAAGTTCGATTGAACTAGCGGACAAAGTATTGGTTATGGATGCGGGAAGAGTGCTGGATTTTGGACCGCACAATGACGTAATTGATCGCTGTGATTTGTACCAGCGTCTCTTTAAAACTGAATTCAGGGAAACGGCATGATGAACGCAGATTCAAATGCAACGCCGAATTCAACACCCCATTCGGCAACTCCATTTGAGGTGCTCAGCTTCGCTCAATCCATCATTCAGCATGAATCAAACGCCTTGCAGAGCTTTGCTGAAGAGATGCCAATTGAATTTTTCGAAGCAATCAAACTACTGCAAAATTGCAGCGGTGCGGTAATTGTGTCAGGCATCGGAAAAGCGGGTTGGATCGGGCAAAAGATTTCGGCGTCACTTGCATCAACCGGAACTCGCAGCCATTTCCTTCATCCGACAGAGGCCTTTCATGGCGATTTTGGACGGATCGGCCCTGATGATATGATGTTGATCCTGTCCAATAGCGGCGAAACCGACGAAGTCCTGCGACTCCTCCCAATCATCGCGAAAATTGATGTTCCGAAGGTGGCGATCACGGCCAATGGAACAAGCAGCTTGGCAAAAAACTGTGACATCTCTATTCCCTATGGTCGTGTCGAAGAAGCTTGCGATTTGGGACTGGCTCCTACAACGAGCACGACGTTAATGCTGGCCATTGGGGACTCACTGGCAATCGTTTTGTCACGGCTTAAGGGATTCACCTCAATGGATTTCGCTCAATTCCATCCGGGCGGAAGCCTTGGCCGGAAATTGCAAAAGGTTGAAGAGGCAATGCGACCTGTTTCAATTTGTCGAACGGTGGTCGAAGGCACGATCACTCGCCAAGCCCTGTCGGATCAAAATGTTGGGTCAAGAAGAACGGGCGCGATCTTGGTCATTCGAGCCGATCAAACTCTCGCCGGCATTTTTACCGACAGTGATTTGGTGAAGTTACTCGAACGGAAACAGGATCATTTCTTAGACTTGCCACTTGATGATGTGATGACTTCCAACCCCAAAACAATCCGTTCTGGAAAGTATGTAGCTGATGCAACCGCTGTGCTTTCCGAATTTAGTATCAGCGAATTACCTGTCGTCGACGCAGACGGAAAACCGCTGGGAATCATTGACATTACGGACATAATTTAGGGTCACGTTGTCGCAATCTCCACCTGGAATTCTCCACCCGAATTCAATACCCGGAATCCGTTTTTAACGCACCGCGTTAGATATTTGTGGGGGATGGAGGCAACCGACGAATCTTCGAACCTCTAGAAAACCCCCAAACGCCTGCACCTTTATACCCATATCAATCGATGGTCGTTTCCTGGATGCTCTGTTCGCCGAAAAAAACGATTGACGAACCGGGTCTTGAAAACGCGGTCACAACGATTTTTAATTGGGAAGAGTACGGCAAACGGATCGTGCTGGAAGGCTTATGAATTACCTCGACGATCTGATTCACTCTGGCCTATTCGTTCTGATGACGAAAAATCATAGATTGGATCTGGAGTGCGATTGGTATTGGCCTAGAGCACACATTGGATACGTCTAGCGACACATAGCTGACTTGCGCATCATCAAACAAAAGAATTGATGATCGTAGCACCCGTTCTCAAAAGAATTCCGTCGCGAAGGTTGAGCTTATGTCGACACGGGCAATGGCGGCATGAGATAGCGTTGCGTTTTAATGTTAGTGAATCGTGGGTCCGTCGAATCAAGCAAGAGCGGCGTGAACAGGGCAAGACGGCTCCGTTGTTGAAACGAAATCGAGTTTCTCAATGGATGTTTTATTCGGACGACAGCGTCGCAATTTACTCGGCTGGTTCCGATACAACAATGAAAGAACTTAAAGCGAAATTAGGTACCAGGCTTTCCACCTCAACGCTTTGTGTTGCGCTTCGAAAGTTGAAGGTGACCTATAAAAAAATCCATATCGCCGCGGAACAGAAACGGAGAGATGCCTCGCTTGTGGAAGCTCGGCAAAAACAAAAATGACACGTTTGGGTGGTCGTTCCCTGATTAACGCTCGACTTGCTGAATCCCCCTACGGCCAACGGACAACGACGACACTCATGTCAGCAATTTTAGCCAACCGTTGGTTTGGAACTCTGATTATGAACGGCGCGATCAACAGCAGGCCATCTTTGGCTTGGTTTCGATAGCGTTCACTTAAGTCGCTTCAACCTGACAATGTTTCATTATGGACAACTTGAGCCGTCACAAAGTGAAAGGCGTTGCTGAATCAATCGAATCAGCCAACGCTCAATTACTTTTACTTGTCACCCTACAGGCCTGGCTTCGACCCAACCGACTTGGCATTTTCGAAACTCAATCGACTGATCCAATTTTCGAAGCATGGATCCGTAGTCAAGACGTGGGATATGTTGCTAAATCCTCGATCGTTTCGACGAATCAGCATTTCGGACTTACGTTGCGCCCACAAGTAGTTGCTCCACTTAAAACAATCGAGAACCAGGCTACCTGATTACAATATCTCGGAATGGACGCCGACCGAGTTTAAGCGAATTTTGTCTCGGTGGCTTGACTAAGCCGCAACTTTCTCCCGCTTGAAACTCTCTTGCTGAAAGTCATTCTTGAAGAAATCATCGGGCAGTTCGCCACGAGATGCCATTGTTTGGATGGCCGGTGGAATCTTGGACGCATCCTCCGCCGAATCACGAATGTCACGAACAACGACAATGTACTTCTCGTTGATGCCATTTTCGATAAAGTAGTCTATGAAAGCGTCAACATATTTCTGGTTAGCCGATGTCGAGACGAATTTTACATCGTAATCCACCGAAGTTGGCTGCGATAGCGTTTCGACAAAATCCCATGGCCGGAAATTTTTATCGTAGACGTGGCAGCCGATGTGGTAGAGCAATTTACCTTGCCAATCCAGCGAGAAAACAGCCCTCTGTTTCTCTGGAAACGAAAAATTTGTTCGTAATTCGATCTCGACAAACTTGTCCAATCTGCTGTGCAGGAAGGTCATCAACTCAACATAATTCCTTTTGATTGCAGGCTCTCCGCCGGTGATTCTCAACGAAATATTGTCGAATTGATTTGTAAATATCTCTGCCGCTTGCAAGAGCCTGTCGATCGGCATCTCAGGTAGCTTTTTGTTGACCGTTTTCCACGCCGTGCAATAGCTACATGTGTAATTGCAGGTTTCTGTAATCTTCCAACGGATGAAGATATCCGATTTTCGGTCTCTACGTTGCCGCCTATAGTCTCCCAATAGGCCTTTGGAGGCAATTTCCGAATCCATTTCCTCCCGAGTTTCCGTGCGAATAGTGTTCCGTGCGAATAGTGTTCCGTGCGAAGCACATCCTCTTTTTGCAGGGAATTTTGCATTCTGCATCTGACGTCGAAAGATCTAGCAGCTTGATGCCGCCTTCATCAAAGATATTCCCGATAAAGTTTTTTCGATCTGCGTGCCTCAAGCATCTGGCGTAATCGCCATTTGCATTAATTTCAATGGCTGATCGACCGCCCGTACAAAAGTTATATTTTGGTGCGAGATTATCGAGTAATTTCATAATCTGCTTTTTGACAAACGGCAGCCGTGGTTCCCCTTCTTCAACGGAAACCCGCACGGAATCAAATACGACTTCGTACGGATGCTGCTGGGTTAAATTCAGGATTGATTCGTATTCGACATCAGCTTTTGCCCCCATCTTCGTATCTAGCAGTTTGTGAAGACTCTTTCCGACATCGGTTCCGGCCAAACGCGATTTTGGATTCTTCTTGGGCGTACTAATTTGATGTAGTTGCATTTTTCAACTTCCTTGTTGTTTTGCAAAGACGAACTCCAGCTCCCCCCAACCCCGTTCATTATCTCAATCTCAAGAAATGCTAGATCTTTTGCAATTTAGAGTCAAGACAAATCAAAAGATAGTTTTAATTGAAATTCAAGAGAGATTCGGTTTCCATGTTCCCGTTTCTAATCCTTCTGAATTAGATCCACAGTTGCTCCCAAAAGGCCTCCATCGAGTTTCTACATCAATGATGAATGAGACGAAAATATCTGATCCCGCATGAGCGACGCTCGAAGAAATCAGCTAGATGCTTTGATCGGCGTCCCGAATACACATGAAAGAGTGCAATCAACATTCTTTAAATAAATTCAGGTACGGAATATACACTTCGGATTTTGGACACTTACTCTACGGATGCATGGCCTGCCCAATGATCGCCCAGAAGGGGGCAAGCGGAGATAAGGAATTGGTGGAGTTTGCGCGTATTGATTTTGATTCAGCGAAGCGTCAGAGACTTCTTGATTGGACAGCCGTTTCCGATTCGAGAGCAAAATCCGAAGCTTAACAAACCGATGGCAAGCAGTGAGTGTTGCGAAGAGACTTGTCTCAAGTACATTTGTTTCTGGGAATTCAAAGCAACATATTCTGTTGTATCGGGACGTAGCGGGTCGTTGCATTGATCAACGAAGCCGCTGTCAGCTTTTCCACGCCGTAAACCTCCGTTTCAATACCGAATCGATTCTGCACTCGCTGTAAAGCCAAATCAAAATCGCCGTCACCCGACGCCAACACAACAACATCCGACTTTTCAGCGAATTCGACAAGATCAAGTGTGATTCCGACATCCCAGTCACCTTTCGCACTACCGTCACCACGCTGAATATACGGCTTCAATTTAACTTCAAAACCGATGTCTCGAAGAATTTGTTGAAACCCCCGCTGTTTTGCATCGTTGCGGTCAATTGCATAAGCAACCGCCGCTACGACTTCGCGATTTTCGGTCACATCATTCCAAAATTTTTGATAGTTAAAATGGCGACCAAACGCCTCGCGAGTCGTGTAGTAAATATTCTGAACGTCGACAAATATCGAAACGGTTTGCATTGATCGATTGGGAGAGAAACAGCTGGAATTCTGACTGGAATCCAGACTATCGCATCAAACCCAATTTGGATATTGGTGCTGCAACGCCAACTCCAGCTTCTTTTACAATAAGAATTGGAAACATGTAGCGTTAATCCGTTATGATTCGTGGACGATCGAATCCGCACTTGTGACCATCTTTGCATCGTATTATACGAAACCACCCGGACGAAACAGAAATGAATTCCCAGCTTTACCGAGTTTTTGCGATCATGGGCATAACTGCTGTGACCGCATTGGCCTCGGCTTCATCAAACGGACAAGAACCGATCGTAAGTGACGCTGCGATTAAAGCAGCCATCGAAAAGTCTCTTCCGTATATCGAGGAAAAGGGGCGATGGTGGATGGAGAAAAAAGATTGCATGTCGTGTCATCGAACAGCGTTTATGGCATGGAGCCACGCCGAAGCGTCTTACGCAGGACTTTCGATTGACAGGGCGAAAGTCGATTCTTGGATCGATTGGTGCAACGACGACCTCTTTAAGCCGGTTCCGGAGAAAGATCGCAAATACGACGGCGAACTATCGATCGCACGAAACTTGTCCGGGGGCGCTCAGATGTTGGCGTTAGCAAAAAATTGGCAAACGACTGAAACGCAAAAGGCGAAGCAAAAAAAAATCGTGGACATGCTTCTAAAGGGACAACAGAAAAACGGCAGCTGGACGCCAAGTGGACAATTGCCAATGCAAAAGCGTGAACTTGGAGAAACAACCCAGGTGATTACCATCTGGAACGCGCTGGCATTGCATAACATTTCAACACAAAAGCATATTGACCTCGACTATGTCGAAGGCGCAATCAGCTTGGCGGCCAAGTTCACCTCCACATACGATGGCGGAAAAAGTTCAGAATGGATGGCGATCCGGGCACTGTTGTCTCATGAATTACAAGAAGTTGAGAATTCAAAATCGTATCGAGGACTCGTATTCGACGCACAAAACGAAGATGGAGGCTGGGGCTGGATTGCCGGCGAACAAAGTGACATTCTCGCTACCGCTCAAGTTCTTTACGCAATGTTGGAAATGAAACTACCGAGCAATGATCCGCGATTACAAAGGGCCATTCATTTCATTTTGTCAAAACAACGAGAGCATGGCTTCTGGAAAGTAAATGGTACAAAGACCAAATCAAAATCCCGTGCGACGGAAACGGCAAACTATTGGGGTACATGCTGGGCCGCGATTGCGCTTAGTAAATCACTGAGTAAATCACTGAGCTCATTAAAAAAACAGAACTGAATCACGGCGATCGAGTGGAATGGTATCTCGATCGTTACCGATCAAACATTCAGCATTCACCTTCATTTGACAATTCTACGCCGACTCTACTCTTGAAGCATGGTGAAATTCGATAGGATATATTCCAGCGATTCGCCAACGGACTCATTTTCCTAAATTGATGATCGCCATCTCCAAGTTAACCTATCGAATTAAAAAATTGGATCTTCATGTTTAAAATTTGGCAAGAAGTGGCACTGTGGAAACGGGTGATCGTTGCACTCGGGCTTGGATTGATTACAGGATTGCTCATGCGATCCGGACTGGGTGAAGATCTGGCAACATCCACCGCCGACAACTGGATCAAGCCTTTTGGAGATGCTTTCGTTCGATTGATCAAGATGCTCATCGTTCCGTTGATTTCAACCACACTGATTGTCGGTGTGACTGCAATGGGTGATCCCAAAAGACTTGGATCGTTGGGAGGCTTAACGATCGGAATGTACCTGCTGACAACTCTGTTTGCCGTTTCACTTGGACTTGGTTTGGGAACCTTGATCCGGCCGGGTGTCGGAGTGAATTACAATCCTAACGCGGTCGTCAAAGTGGAAACGAACGCTGAGGACAAACCCGCCTCAGGTAGCGGGGTGGAAACCAACGAAGATAAAAAAGGAGAAGAAACGACGAAGCCAGTCAACCCTGATGTTGAGGCGATCAGGAAAAAGCTGGGGACAGCGAAAGAAGCTGGCACACTAACCGAACGGTTACTGAATATCATCCCGCAAAACCCAATTGCGGCGATGGCCGCAGGAGATGTATTACCGACCATTTTTTTCTCGTTGGTTATTGGAATCGGCATTTTGTTCACCGGGTCGGTCGCGGACCCCGCCAAACATTTCTTTGAATCCGCAGCAGAGGTTGTCATGCGAGTCACGATGCTGGTAATGGAATTAGCACCTATTGGCGTCTTCTTTTTAATGGCTTGGGTAATGGCTGTAAAAGGTTGGGGTGTTTT
>CAJQQR010000115.1 GCA_905480545.1 uncultured Pirellulaceae bacterium | reverse complement strand
CCGACAGTTGTTCGCGTTGAAAAAAGGACGTTCGGTCGTGCCGCACGGTCACTACAATATGGCAACCTCGTTTCTTATACTCGGCGGCGAGTTCCACGGAAAACATTATGATCGTTTGGAAGATGGTGACGATCATTTGATTATCAAACCAACGATCGATCGGACTTTCAAAAAGGGTGAGTACTCTACTGTTTCAGATGTTAAAGACAACGTGCATTGGTTTACGGCCAACAGTGACAACGGTTTTATCTTTAACATTCATGTGCTTAACATCGACCCAAAAATCAAGAAATCAGGGCGAGTCTACGTCGATCCGAATGGCGAAAAGCTTTCAGGCGACCGGATCAAAGCAAAGAAAATGAAAGCAACCGAAGCATTTCATAAATACGGATAGATGCAAGTCAATTCTGGCTCCACCGTTTGTGCAACCAGAATTCTGACAACAGGCGCGAGCAGCCGCTTTGCAATGCGGTAGGTAAATCCAAGGAACAGAGGCAAACTTTTCCGACTTCCCTTTAATTCAAGTGCCCAACACGACGGACATTTTTACGCTCCGATCCAATGATTACTCTCAGCTCTAAATCCTTGGATAACTGACGAACATCTACATGAACCATACTTTCCACATCCTAGCATTTCTGCTCTTGGTGCATTTAGTGAGTGACGAAATCAAATCGCAAATCGTTTCACCGGAGGTTGTTGGTGACAAAGTCACTTTTCGGCTACGGGCCTTCGACGCCAAGGCGATTTCGGTAATCGGAATTAACGGTCAATCGGCTAAGCCGCTCGTAAAAAAAAATAACGGAGTTTGGGAGGCAACCGTTGGACCACTGTCGCCTGAGCTTTACAGCTACCAATTCGACGTCGATGGTACGAAGATGATCGATCCATCCAATCGGCAGGTCAAAAAGTGGCTTTCTCTCAATAGTATGTTCGAGATCAAGGGTGGATTACTTCATGAGCGTCATGACGTGCCCCATGGCGTCGTACATCATCATATTTACGATTCGAAATCGACGGGACACCAACGAGGTGCACTTGTCTATACGCCTCCCGGTTACGCAAAGGCTAATCGCTCGTATCCTGTCGTTTATTTGCTGCACGGTTATGGTGACGACGAGACGGCATGGACGGAAGTTGGTCGGGCGCATTACATCGCCGATAACTTGTTGGCCAAAAAAGAGATTGAGCCGCTAATCATCGTTATGCCCTACGGTCATCCGTTAAAGCTGGATATCAAAAAAGAATTCGATGATTACGCCGATCAGAATATCGAGTGGATGGAGAAAGACCTGCTTGAGGACCTTCGCCCGTTCATTGCCGAGACTTATCGAATCGAAGCGGATCGCTCTCACCAAGCGATTGTCGGGCTATCGATGGGCGGTGGTCAATCACTTCATATTGGCCTGAAACATGTTTCGGAATTTGCGTGGATCGGCGGATTCAGTTCAGCAGCACCCCAGGGTGAATCTCAAACGTTAGACCAAAAATTTGAGTCGCTTGTTTCGGATGTTGACCAAACGAACAGCGCAATTAAGTTATTGTGGATCGGATGTGGTAAGGATGATTTTTTGCTGAAACGCAACGAGCACTTTGTCAGCTGGTTGAAAAACCGAAAGGTTCAGCATAATTATCGATTGACAGATGGAGGTCACGACTGGATGGTCTGGCGGAAATATCTCGCGGAATTTCTTAAACTTTCTTTCCGCGACAAAAAATGACTGCGAAATCATTGGAATGTTTAAAACGTGGGTAACGCTCCTCCGTCGAGATCAATTCTACCTGGGAAACGACTGAAAACTCTGTGAGAAATTTTGTTTTCGTGCCCGGTAGCATTGAACCACTTTTCAATGAAGGGGCATTTGTTACGATGCTTCGGCAGATAGCTAACCCAACGAAACACAAACAAACATGAAAGGCGAATATGTCACGACCAAACGCGGTAACTTTTAAGGGCAATCCGATGACCTTGGCAGGTGAAGATCTTGCTGTCGGCACAGCGGCCCCAGATTTCACATTGCATTACTATCAGGACGGAATGCAAACGATGACAAAGACAGATCTGGCGGGAAAGAAATCGCTGATCAGCATCGTTCCATCATTGGACACCGGGGTTTGTGCGATTCAAACCAAGAAATTCAATGAAAAAACTGCCGCTATGGGCGACGCAATCAATGCCGTCACCGTCAGTTTGGATTTGCCGTTCGCGCAAGGTAGGTTCTGTGGTGCGGAAGGAATTGAGAACATGAAGGTCGCTAGCGACTATCAGACCCGTGGGCTCGGTGAATCATGGGGCGTCCTGATTGAAGAATTGAAATTGCTTGCGCGTGCCGTTTATGTTTTGGACGAGTCGGGTACGGTAGTCTATGCAGAAGTAGTCGGCGAAGTCACCAACGAACCCGACTATGACGCAGCGTTGGCTGCACTTGCCGGCTAATAGCATTCAATTGCTCTAAAAAAATCTAGGCAACGTTAGCTTGAGTCCAAGTAGCGTTGCCTTTTTTCGTGGCATTATTGCGATTTTGCTCCGCAATTCAATTTTCCAAAAATTTTTTTGCAAGCACGAACAAACAATCCAGCCGTTTCGTCATTACGAAGTAAACGCATTTTCAAACTAGAGGATGCGAACGATTTCGCTAAGTGCACGATTTGCTGAAAAGGCTTCAAAAGCCGCGAGGATTCGCGACACCGAAGAACAAGTAACAATACCTTCGCGCGTAAATTGATATCGGAAAAATATTTTAATGCTGGAATGATTCTTGACTCTTTTACCGATCCGACGCGCATCCACGCCTAGGTGTCTCCTATTTTGCGTTTTCCATTATCCGGTTGAAAAGAAGTCCGGCGGTAAAACAGAGCACTTGGATGACGTTCAGAATAAGCCGACTACCGATTCTGAAATGCCAGATTGGGTTCAAAACGAGTTAAATTTAAATGCAAAACACAAAAGAGATGCGAAAAATTCGGCTTCTACAGGCACGATTAACAAACAATTACAGTAACAACTTGCGGGAACCAAAGAGATAATCGACACCGCAAATCGACTGCTTAAAGAGCAAGAGACCAGACAACCGAAGGTCGAATGCGGTTATTGAGACCCGAATTCCCAGCTGCTTATGCTTCAAAACGGTCGCGCGAGCGTTTCGGTTTTGTGAGCTCACAAACCGTATTCATCTGCACGCAGCTTCTTCATCTAAAATTCACATTACTATCGCCATAGTGACGCAACAGCAGTCATTGGTATCCAACAAAAACTTGACTTCAGATTTTCGAACAGACATTAATTACGAAAAATTGGAATTGTATTTGAACCTATTGTCGGTACCGTGCGTCTAAACGACTCTCTCCCGTAATTCAAAGCGTTTTTTTCGCGATGTTCAATTCCCGAAAACCGGCAAAGCTCCACAAGTGCTGCGTTGGGTTGGTAGAAGTATTCGCCAAAATTCTGTGCGTACGGACGATTATTCGCTAGAGTCGAATTGAATCGCGTCCGAGGTTTATGATTTACCGCTATTGCCGCCAAAATTTCGAATGCAGGTTGGATGCATTCACGAATTGCGGTCAACAGAAGGATGTCATCGCGTTATTTCGGTCGCTAGATACCCGTCAGACGGACCGGATGGATCTTCGCACGAAGATGGCACCCCATATTTTTAGCTTGAAGGAACAATGGAACCAACGAAACAAAATACATTAAAGAAATATGTCGTCGTCTTGTCTCAAAGCGAGCGTGGGATGCTCGAAAACATGCTTACCGCCGAAACCATTTCATCCCGAATCGCGAAAAGATGCAAAACGCTGCTTCGAGCAGACGAAGGCTTTTCCGACGTTCAAGTAGCTGCGCATGTGAATTGTTCGATTAATTGCGTTGCCAATTTGAGAAAACGCTACGTTACCGAGGGAATTGAGCGGGCGATTTATGATGCCCACCGAAGCGGAGCTCCTAACAAATTCACAAGCGAGCAGTTGATCGCAATCAAAGAACTTGCGACTAGCAAACCGCCAGCCGACCGAAACTCTTGGACACTACAGCTTTTGCGAAAGGAAGCCGTTGCTCGAGGCATTGTCAAATCAATCAGCATTGGGAGAATGCACGCCCTGATCAAAGACAACCTGAACAGCCCACCAAACCCGACTTCTTCCGAAAGTTCTCAACCACGATCGGAAGCACCACGATCGGAAGCACCGCAATCCAATGGCCAAGCGGAAAAGCATGCCCCGACGGCGACGACCGGCCAAGCCTGAATCGATCGCCCTAAAACCGGATGAAAATTCATAGAACGTGGGGCGAACGTCCATTCGTACATCGAAGTCGTTTACAACGCCCAACTGGGCATTAACGTCGAATCGGAGTGTGACGATTTCGAACAAGGGATAGCCTGATTCCCTTCACACCAAGCTCAAAAAACGCACAATTCGGTTGAGATCCAGCAACATTTCGGACCAAGCAAAACCATCAATTCCATCGGCAAATCTGTGCAGTTTCACATGCCCCACAGTTGAGACTTGTCCGCCACCAGAGCATTTTCGTTTCAGGTAAAATATAGAAATTTTTCGTATTTCAAACTCTCGTTTCTCCAATTTTCGACCTACCTTTCATGTTACACCCATATCAGCAAGCCAGACCCGCTTCCAAAAAACGAATTTAAATTGATCGTCAAACGATCAATCCGTTCACATTATGAATGCATTGAATCCTTCAACACGAAAAGACGTTGACCCCATTGTCCAATGGTTCGGTTTGCTCCGTGATAGCCAACACGCTAGCCTCGCCATTACCGAACGACGCAATTCAGAGCGGATCAACTATCCATTCCCTGTTTTCCTGACACCGTATGACTCCATGGGAGACCTAAAAACGGATGATTCGTTCGGTGTGATTGGTCGTCAACTCAGCCCAAAAGGATTTAATTTTTTTCATCGAGAACCGATCGCGGAAAAGCGAGTTGTCGCTTCATTTGAGTATTCGCCCGATCGCTGGCTGGGAATGCAACTTGAATTAAACTGGTGCCGCTTTGGTAGGCACGGTTATTTCGAGAATGGAGGAGAATTCACTAGTGTCGTTGACTCACCATTGGGCGTGGGTCCAATCAGCGGACGCTCTGGCTAGGCTTTAACCAATTGGTAAAATCTCCAATCCCTATTATCTAAACTTTTTTCGGTTCGGATTCCTTTTTCGGATCAGGCTTGGTGTCCGAATCGGAATCGCTCTTTCCACTCTTAGTCGCTCCCGACTTTGACTCTGAATTAGGCCCAGCATTTTTTTGGACGGTCGATTCCTTTTTCTCCGCTTCGGCTTCCAAATCTTTCTTTGGGTCTGCTTCTTTCTTTGCACCGTCTATTTTCGATTCTCCATCGGTGCTTTTTTCACCAGTCTTTTTCTCGTCAGTCTTTTTCTCGTCAGTCTTGGAACGAGTCTTTTCTGTCGGTTCAGTGCCGGGCGAATCGGGATTTTTATAAATTCGATTAATTTTCTTCCCCAAAAGCTCCTCGATTTTATCTTCCAACTGGATACCAAAAACTCTAATGTCTTTCACAACACCCTTTTGATCCAGCAGGATTGTAAAGGGCAACGAATCAATGCCGCATCGCTGTGCCATCACAGTGTTCACACCAAGCATTTCCGGGTTATTAGGAAGCAAATGTGACCATTTTCTCTTGGGAACGTCCACACTCATAACTCTTTGAATCATTGCAGGGTCCATATCTGCGTTGACGCCAATTAATTCGACATCGTTCTCCACGTTTCGGGTGTACAGGACATCGAGTTGGTTTAACAACTGATAGGACTCACGATTCGCCGTCGCCCAGAAAAACAGAATCGTTACCTTTCCCTGGTAGGAAGAAAAATCCAATTCTTTCCGCGTAAAGCTATTGTTCACAATCTGGGGAACCATCCCTTCAACTTTCAACGGCTTCCCGATGATATCGTGACGCTTCATCGCATTGTCAATGAAAACGGTCAATCGTTGGACGAGCTGGGGTTCGGTTACTTTTGTTAGATTTGCTTTGACCAACTCAAAATATTTTTTTGCCAGTTCATAACGATGAATCGATTCCAGCTGCACACCCGACTGGGCAACCTGCATCACAATGAACTGGCTAATGCTTTGCTGACTAAAGACCCGCTCGGCAGCTTCCAGCAACTTTTCCGGAGCACCTTCAATTCCAGACGAAACGTTATCGACCGCAACGTCAAAATCAAGTCTCCCCATTATTAAACGGTCTTTCATCATCGATGAACGTTCGATGATTTCTGCATTGGTACTTTTGACAAAATTATTTGCCGCGATTTCGAGCACCTTCATAAACTGTTTTCGCTTTTTCGTCTTATATAAGCGAGTGATCCACCGGTTCACAATCTCGAACACTTCCGCATCGTCCCGGTAATAGGACGTTAACTTTTCCATGAGGCTGTAAAACTCTTCTTCATTTACCTCTTGGTCCCGAAAAATGGCGGTGATTGGCTTTTGAACACGAAAAAGTTCATACCGTTTTCGTAATGCAATATTCGTTTCGTTTTTCAGCGAATCCGCAAAATCAAACATCTGTTTTTCATGGTCGCCGACTTCACCTGCCGCCAACTGTTGATGCGCGTCCAACTTCAATTCGACAGCTTTTTGACGATCGGTGGATCGGAGTTTCACCTTCAAAACTTCATCTGCGACCTTGATACGCTCCAGCAATAAATTGTTATAGGTTTCTTTTACCTTTTCTAATTCCTCCGCTGTGTAGCGTTTATTCTGAGATTCTTGGGCGAATTTAATTGATTCGTCCAGCAGGTTTGTCAGCTTGACCATTTTGGCAGTTGTCGCACCGGTCCCATCAGACACAGCCAATGGCGAAGTAAAACCACCCCCTCTGGGATCCTCGCCGCCGGTCGCCGGATCATCCGTTTGAGAAACAGAAGACGGGTTGACGCCAGCGTTCGGTTGCGTCGGAGTGCCACTGCCATTGCGTGTTCCAGTATCCATCCCCGCCGACGCGGCTGGATCGCTCGCAGCACCGCTGGGAGTATCGCCACGAACCGGATCGTTTCCAACTACCCAATCCGGCTTTGATTCACCGGTTTTGGACGCCCCTGGGTCAGTCCCTTCAGCCGCCTCAAATTTCGGTTTGGTCTCGCTCGTGCTGCAACCAAAAAATAATAAAAGCGATGCGGTTAACACTATGAATCGGGACATGATACAGTTTAATAAAAAAGGTGAATACGATTTCGAATAGAACGGTTGTGTCGTCACTGAGGAATTGACGAGATGCCTAAACGTGTTACTACGCAACCGACCGGTAGTTCGTTCGAATTAAATGGGAAGAGCATTCAGATGGAGTTAGCCGCTGCACAGCGGATTCCATCCTCTTTTCTGAGCAATGAAACGGGGGCGCGATAGAAAAAGAGCACTTTCGAAACCTTTTTTTGAGTCATCCACTCAAAAATCCTGCTTCGCGACTTAGGCTTCCAGCTCCTCATGAACCTCCAACCAACGACTCTCCGAACTATCTAGCTCAGCGGTAACACGCTCAAATTTGCCGTGTAATTTCAGCGCTTCATCAACATCAGTTGTCGTCATCAGGAGTCCATTAAGCTCATCCTTTTCCTTACTCAGCTTTTTGACTGTCCGTTCTAAATTCATCAACTCCTTACGAAGCGCGCGTTCTTCCCGTTTATCCAACCGCGTTTTTTGTTTTTTTGTGCCTTTGTCGTCACTGGATTGACTTGCGGAATTGCTTCCCGATCGCTGGCGTTCGCCTTCCTCAATTTCGTTTTTGACGGCGTACAAATAGGCGTCGTAATCCCGGCCATAGTTTTTCACACGCCCATCACGGACCTCAATCACACTGGTTGCCACCCGCTTCATGAAATAGCGATCGTGACTGGTAAAAATAACGGTTCCTTTGTAATCGAGCAGTGCCTGGGCCAATGCTTCGACCGTTTCCACGTCCAAATGGTTGCCGGGCTCATCCAAAACCAAAATGTTATAGTCGCCAAGTAAAAGCCCCGCCAAACACAATCGCGCCCGTTCGCCACCGGAAAGAACTTTAATTTTCTTTTTCACATGGGCTTCGCGAAACAACAACGCACCCGCAATCGCCATTCGATCTTGATGGGTCGTTGAAGGTAAGGACTTATACTCTAGATAATCAAGAACGGTTTGGTCTTCGGGAATCGTGGTGTAAACGTGCTGAGCGTAAACTCCGATTTCACATCCGTGTCCCCATTTGATTTCCCCATCGATCGGCTTCAACGAGTCAACCAGAGTACGCAGCAAAGTCGTTTTACCCTGACCATTGTCACCCACAATCGCGGCTCGCTCACCATGTTCAATTTCTACGTTTACTTCGGTCGCAACGGAATGATCAGGGTAACCAATTTGAAGATCGAAACTCCGAACCGCCGGCCCTTGCCGCGGCTTGACAATAGGCGCTCGAATATGGGCCGTCGCCTCATTTGAGTCGATGTCCAGAAGCGTAAGTTTCTCCAACTGCTTGGCCTTCGATCGCGCCTGACTTGCCGTGGACGCATTCGCTCGGTTTTTGTCAATAAACCGTTGCAATTGCTTTTGCTTTTGCAATGTCGTTTCGTTGACTTTCAGGTCGTGCTCTAAACGTTCTTTCTGGTAAGTAAGAAACTCATCAATTTTCCCGGTGAACGACGTTAGCTTTCCTCGAGACAAATCAAGCGTATAGTCGCAGGTCTCACGCAAGAATCCGCGATCATGCGACACAATCAATGCGGCCTTTCGAAACGTCTTCAGGAAGTGTTGTAACAGAATTTGCGTTCGCAGATCCAAAAAGTTGGTCGGCTCATCCAGGAGTAAGAGATTGGGATCATGAAGCAGCAACGCAGCCAATTTAACGCGAGTCTGCCAACCGCCAGAAAGTGCCTTCACCGGGCCGTTCAAATAATCGCCCTTGATCTCAAAACGCCCGGCAACTTCTCCGCATCTCCAATCGGGCTGCCCGCTATCACGCATCAGGAAATCCAACGCCGATTCAGCAGGTTCGAATGGATCATGCTGACGTAAGTAGCCGATGCGCAAATCTGGATGCCGAACGACCTCGCCTTTTTCCAGTTCTTCATCACCCAATAATATTTTGAGTAAAGTTGATTTACCCGCACCGTTTCTACCAACAAAACCGACTTTTACATTGTCGGTGATGGTGGCCTCAGCGTCGTCAAGCAAAACCTGATCGCCAAATCGTTTTTGCGCGTCTCGAATCTGTAAAAGGACTGTCATGCTATGAAAAAAGTGATACTAGCTTATTGAAAGCGTCCATTCGACAAGGAACACAGGACTTTTTCAACGCGGGTAGGCGACAGATTGAGTCGAATCGATAAAAAAAATTCCATTTCCCGATTTAGAACCTAAACTTTGGTAACTGAATCCTTTTAAGCGGAAACACGATGTCTCCTAAAGTATTGCTAGTCGCGTTCATGGCATTCGCCGCGCCGGTCGCTTTTATCTTGTTTGCCAACCAAGACGCACCGAACGAATCGGCGACAACGTCAAAAAAATCCGGGCACGTAATCTACTTTACCGCCCCAGGCTGAGGCCCGTGCAAATACACGGGACCGTTGGTCTCGGAAGTTCGAAAAGAAGGTTATCGTATCATCACGAAGAACGTTCGACAGAGCCAGGAACTCGCCGTGAAATATGGTGTTCGTTCTGTCCCCACATTCATCTATGAAGTTGACGGTAAGGAAGTTCGCCGAAAAAGCGGCGCTCTTTCCAAAGACCAGATTAAAGCACTTTGGCAACCAAGTTGGTGGTAAACATAGCGTCGGTCTTTTGCCCGACAACTGGGAGCGACTATTCTTTAATCTGCTTCTACCGTGTATGGTTCTGCCTTTTGCGTTCGAACCAACGACGCGAGCGACGAAGTATCTAAAGTTCCGGCCAGTCAATGCAATCGTCCTGCGCCCTAACAGCATTAGGGCATACGACGCAGCCAAACTCAAAACACCGTCACTTGGTGCAGTTCGATCGTCTCTTACTTTTCCATTTGTCCACCGTATTCATTTGTTGGATCGCGATAAACGGAATGAAGGTGATCCAACGGATTGCCCCCCAAGTCCTGGCAGACGTATTCAATTATTAACGACGGCCCCTGCAGCACATATGACATATCACTAATCGGCCCCTTGTCACCGCTCCATGCGAAAGTCATCTGGTCGATTTCGCCTGCCAATTGCTTCATCCGTTTATCTGCCTGTGCTTTGGGCAAATCATTCACCCACTGCGAAATCAACTTTCGCAAGATCTTCCTTTGCCCTTCATTGAACGTTGAGCATTTTACGCCATTTGCCTTTGGCGTTTTGCCGTCCATACCTGGCCCGGCCATCATTCTGCCGCGTCGGTCGCTAACAATCGCTGTTTGAAGCTGCTTTGCATCTAGACTGGCAACCAATTGGTGCCCCAAATCCGTTTCCAACTCAAATGGCTTGATGAATTTTTCTGCAATTCTAAAAGCAGACGGTTGCGTCCCGATAAAACTTGGAGACATCGTGATGGACTCGCCCTTAATCGAAAGATTCAAACCGACATGATGACCGTCAATTTGAAATCCCCATTCTTCTTTCTCAGACGGTGCTCCAAAAACAACCAACGAGAAATTCTCGGTACCGAATCCCTGCCGCGGTCGACCGCCTCGCAGTAATTGATCATCAGCCAGCATGATCTGCACCATCTTGTCATAACCCTGCTTGCTCAACAGCGATGCCATTAAATCGCAGGCAGCTTTTACCTGAACTTCATTTAAGTCCCCCAAACGAATACCGTCGGCGTCTGGCCGAGCTGGAAGATTCGTCCACTGCCGTCGAACCTCACTATTAACTTTTCCAACTGTTTTTTTCTTTTGATCTTCCGTCAAGGTCTCGACGAACTTTTTTGCGCTCGCTGCCATCGATTTCACGGAATGATCGGAGGTCTTGGCTCGATAGGTCCCAACAATAAAGCTCGCGTCAGAGACAAAATCTTTTCGCTCTTGAGCAGACGACAACTGAGTCAAATTGACCCCTAAGAAAAGCAAAATTCCACAGTAAATAGTTCGCATGGCTGTCTTAATTCCGATTGTGTAAGGCTTTTTGGAAAGTTTGGTTGAAACGAAATTTTAGTCGAGGCGACGGTCGAATAAAACGGCCGAACAAAAAGCGAATTGCGATGTTGCCCCAAAAAATTTGACAACGGGTGGAGCTTAACTGTTAAGCTCCCAAATTGGCATGAAAATTAAAAACCGTTCTTTTGCCGATATCGCATTCTCATCCAGCGAAATCGACACCCCAGCCCCGGCATCCTAAGCTATGTATTCCGTCGAATACGCGAATCATCCACTCGACGTCAAATTAAACAAATATCATTGAGATAGCAGTAGTAAGTCGTTGACGTAACAGACTAGAACGTGCTGCTTGCAGCACCCACCTACATTCAATCGAACGTGTTGGTCCGCCGCCCGCTTTAGGGACGACGCAGCCCTACCATTGCGTCAATCCTCCCCTCGGTCTCATCCGTCAAACCAATCCCTTAGCAACACGACTGCACATCATGATGCGGCACCCTATTGGTGTGCCATTTCTCGCGAACGAAAACAACTTGTCATGCGATACTTGAATTTTGTTTTTTAAATTTTGTGGCGAAAAATCTGCCTTTGGTGCGTATTAGGAACACAGCACGAATACAAGGCAAAACGATCAAAGCGAAAACTGAAAACGCCTGATCCTCGAGAGGCGTTGGAAGGTTGAAGCAATGCCCTCTTATTACAATCGCGAACATTCAGAATGAAGTTTGCGAGCCGACGAGGTGATTTCCATAACCCCGAGATTAACGATGCCTGTGCAAATGTCCCAAACAAGCGTTAGTTTGCTCACTGTTCGGTCGCAGTACTGACGTCGAGCAGGCTTCAGACAAGGACTTTCAAACGTATAATAAGCGTCACCCTGATGTGGTCGACGTTGGAACCGAATTGTTCTTGCCGCCACATGGTTTTTAGCGAGCTTGAATCCTGCTTGTAGAAATCCGGTCGAATTATCGTTTTTGAAAGAAACATTCGTGCTTCAGAAAATGACATTTTTAGTATTTCTCGCTTTGTCCGGAATAGAATCTTTCGCAAACGAGCCGACCAATGTCATCTTGATTTTGGCCGATGACCTGGGATGGTCCGATACGACGCTTTTTGGAAAAACGAAACTCTACGAGACGCCCAACCTGGAAAGACTGGCAGCACGCGGAATGAAGTTTAATCGCGCGTATTCGAATAGCCCGTTATGCTCGCCAACTCGAGCGAGCATCTTAACCGGGCAATCGGTCGCGCGACATGGTTCGACAGCACCCAATCACCACCTGGCCAAAGTCGTTTTGCAACCTAGCGTTTTGCCGAATGGTCCGCCGAACAACAAGGCATTAATGACGCAGACGGTGACTCGGCTTTCAACGACGTATCCGACGCTCGGAAAGCTAGTCAAAAAGGCAGGATATCGGACCGCTCATTTTGGCAAGTGGCATTTGGGGGCTGAGCCCTATAGTCCGCTTCAACATGGCTTCGAAGTGGACATTCCCCATCATCCTGGGCCCGGTCCAGCCGGCAGTTTTGTAGCACCCTGGAAATTTAAAAACTTCAAAGAAAAGTTCCCCGGCGAACACCTTGAGGACCGCATGGCAAATGAAGCCGTGAAGTGGATCAAATCGGTTAAGGTTGAACCGTTTTTTATGAATTATTGGCAATTTTCGGTTCATGCTCCGTTTGATGCCAAAGCTGACTTGGTTGAACGTTACCGGAAAAAGATCAAGAACAAAATTGCCCCCAATAGTTTACAACGCTCACCGACTTATGCGGCAATGGTTCATTCCCTTGATGATGCGATTGGAAAATTACTTGATGCGGTCGATAACGCTGGAATCGCCGACCGAACCGCCTTCGTCTTCATCTCGGATAACGGTGGCAACATGTACAATGAAGTCGACGATACCACCCCCACCAGCAATGCTCCACTTCGCGGAGGTAAAGCCACCATTTTCGAAGGCGGAATTCGTGTGCCATGTATTGTTGCCTGGCCCAAAATAACTTCGCCCAAATCGGTAAGCAACGAGATCATTCAAACCTCTGACCTTTATCCAACGATCCTCAATCGACTCAATATTCAAATCCCAGTCGAACATCCAGTGGATGGAATCGATATCTCGCCCGCACTTATCGGCAAACCGTTGAATCGAGAGGCGATTTTCACTTATTTCCCTCATTCCCCACCGGTTCCCGATTGGTTGCCTCCAGCGGTGTCCGTTCACCAAGGCGAATGGAAGTTGATTCGCTTATTCCATCAAGGCAAAGCCAGAGCACATCGCCATCTGCTTTTTAATTTAAAGAATGACATCGGCGAGAAAATTGAATTGTCAAAGCAACATCCCGAAAAAGTTGCTGCAATGGATCTGCTGATTGAAAAACATTTGACGAAAACAAAGGCGGTTGTTCCGATTCCAAACCCGAGATTTGATGAGGCGAAGTACCAACCGGAGAAAGAAGGCGTTCCAAGAATACGAAATCCAAAAAAGAGAACCAATAAGGGATCGCGAAAAATCCAGAAACCCAAGATAAAAAAATCCTCTAAGAGTTAGCTACGATTTCGGTGTGGAGCAATTGCAATACAGGCCTGAAATGGAAAACGAAATGAAACAGAAAACCCGCTACCGTTTATTTGGCGTCAAATCGGACATTCGTATCTTTTTAATATCAAGCTGTTCCTTCGCAATCTTGCTGTTCACTGCAACGCATTCAGTGTTTGCCAAATCACCACATTCTCCAATCATAGCGCAGTCGAACTCGTCGCCGAATCTCAGTAAACCACGACCGAACATCATCGTGATCATGGTAGATGACATGGGCTTTTCAGACATTGGTCCGTACGGTTCTGAAATTCCGACGCCAAATCTTGATGCGCTCGCGGCCGGTGGGTTGAAATTTTCTCAGTTCTACAACACTGGACGTTGCTGTCCGACTCGAGCCTCTTTGCTGACCGGGCTGTATTCGCATCAAGCCGGAATTGGATGGATGACCAGCGATCAAGGCGCGATTGGTTACCGCGGTCGGTTAAACGAAAATTGCGTTACGATCGCCGAGGTCCTACGTACTGCCAGTTACTTTACCGCGATGACTGGCAAATGGCATGTCGGATTTAACCATGGTTGTACACCGACGGGGCGAGGGTTTGATCGAAGCCTAAATTTGCCTGCGGGGGGCTTGCACTTCAGCAACCAAACCGGGCCCAAAGGCGGAACCAAGTTGTTTCTAAACGGCGACGAGGTTTCCAGAGAAGATTCACAATTTACCCCACCGTGGTACGGAACCGATTTGTGGACAGATCAAGGAATCAAATTTATTGACGAAGCAATTGAACAAGACAAACCGTTCTTTTGGTACTTGGCTCATGTTGCTCCACACTTTCCTTGTATGGCCCCGGAGGAAACGATCGCCAAGTATCGTGGCAAGTATATGGCCGGTTGGGATCAACTTCGAAAAGCGCGATTTGCTCGTCAGAAACAAAACGGGCTGATCAATCCAAGCTGGAGACTCGAACCTAGACCGCAAGAAATTCCTGCCTGGGATTCACTTTCGATCAATCAAAAAAAACGATACGACGACATGATGGCAATCTATGCCGCGATGATTGAAGAAGTCGACAAAAATGTTGGAAAACTGATTTCAGAACTTCGCAAGCGAAACCAACTTGATAACACCCTCATTCTATTTCTGTCTGATAACGGAGGAAATGCGGAAACAGGTGTCAAAGGAAAATACAAAGGGAGCCAACCTGGCGATCCGAATTCTGACGTTTTTATCGGTCGTTGCTGGGCCCATTTGAATAATACCCCATTTCGAAAGTACAAGCACTACAACCACGAGGGCGGTATCGCCAGTCCGTTGATCGCGCATTGGCCAGCACAAATCCAACCCAATGCAGACAAACCGAAATGGATTGAAACACCGACCCATGTGATCGATATCATGGCAACTTGCGTCGATCTCTCCGGTGCAATTTATCCGTCCAAGTTCCGCGGAAAAACCATCATTCCCACGCAGGGGCATAGTATCGTTCCGCTGCTGACAGACAAAGGAAGATTCCCCGAACGTCCACTGTTTTGGGAGCACGAGGGTAACGCGGCAATTCGGCTTGGAAATAGGAAACTGGTTCGACAAGGTTCGAGAGGTAAATGGGAGCTATTCGATTTGAAAACCGATCGCACCGAACAAGAAAACCTTGCAATCGAAAACCCTGAGGAAGTGACACGACTGACCCGCAAGTGGCGGCAATGGGCGACGAACGTCAACGCCATCCCCAAACCAAAACCAAAACAGCGAAACAGAGGCAAGACGAATCAATTGGGTGCGAATAAATCACTGGGCTCGAAGCAATTACTGGGCTCGAAGCAATCCTCGTGACACAGCCTGCAATCCACATTCGCAATCCGCATTCGCAATCCGCATTCGCAATCCACATTCGCAATCCACAGGTAGATTGCCTGGCTAGGCAACCAAAATCGGCAAAGGGTTATCGTTTACTCACCTGATTTCCCGATAATCCCAAACTCTGCTGCGGAAGCAAAACTGTTCCCCGTCACTTCAGTTTTAGGAACAATTCGAATGTACCGGCCCATGGTTGGTTTGATCGTTTGCTCCTGATTCTTCCTGGACTTCTCGAATACCAATTCGAAGACTTGCGGGGATTCTTCATCTCGCGATTTCATCACCGAAAAATCGCATTTCGCGATCGCTCCGTTCCAACCTCCATCCTGACGAGCCAAATATCGCAAGCCGGATACTTCATAAACGCCCCCGAGATCGATCACGATTTCGTGCGGTACCTTTTTGGGATTCGCACTCCAGTCACTGTGCCACCAAGACCGAGGATCGCCGTCGAATGCGGCCTTGGCAAATTTACCATTTCCTTTGCTTTCACTGCTGACTCTAACCAGTTTGAATCCGGCCGAATCAATAAGGCCTCTCGTTTTCCACTTCGTAAACTTCTTGAGAGGCGGGGCAGGGGGTTTGGCATCGCCCCATTTTGCCCATCGATCCTTTTCATGATTTTTCCGGCTCTTGTAGGTCCCCGCTTTGACGGGAGTGTGTGACGCATCCGCGAAATTAGCCATCTGCTTCAGAATGGCTTTATTTTCTTCAGAGACATCAGTCGCTTCACTCGGATCATTTTTCAAATCAAATAATATCCACTGCTTTGACTTGTTGTTCTTAATCGCTTTCCAATTGCCCATTCGAACCGCAGTTTGATTTCCGAATTCCCAATACAGGAACTCGTGATTGACTTGTTTTCGGCCAACAGCCTTCTCGCCAAGAATCGTCGGCAAAATACTGATCCCATCCAAATCGTTGGGTGTCTCACCGTCAACCAAATCTGCAAGGGTTGGAAAAAGGTCTGGGTGATACCAAAGCAAATCGCTCACTTGGCCAGCTTTTATTTTTTTCGGCCAACGGACGATCGACGGAATCTTAAGACCGCCCTCAAACAGACTTCCTTTGCCACCCCGAAATTCCACTCCTGTTTTCGGATGCACATTTGGGCCAAAGAATCCACGCGGTTTATCTTTGGTTTTGAATCGATCTTGACCGCCGTTGTCTCCAGCGAAAAAAACGATCGTGTTTTCATCGAGCGAGAGCTCCTTGAGCAAGTCCAAAACTTCGCCGACGTTTCGATCAACCATCTTAACCATCGCCGCGTAACGTTTTGCGTCCTCCGACCAACCCTCCTTGCCTTTAAACAACGCCCATGCCGGATCCGAATCCGGTATGTCGTACATACCGTGCGGTGGTGTAATCGGCAGGTAACAAAAGAACGGCCTGTCTTTGTTTTTTCGAATGAAATCCAATCCTTCGTTCATGATTTCATAATGTGAATAAGTCTTGCCACGCCGGCCACCGATGTTTCCGTCCAACACAACCTCTTCGCTGTTTCGAACCAGATACGGTGGATAAAACGAGTGCGCGTGAACTTGATCGTAGTAGCCGAAGAAGACATCAAAGCCATGTTTCTCTGGGACACCCGTTGATCCACGACCGCCCGCTCCCCACTTTCCAAATCCACCCGTCGCGTATCCCTTCGATTTCAACATCGACGCAATGGTTGCCTCGTCTGCTCGTAGCGGGGTGCCTCCATCGTTTGCTCGAACGGAACAGTGCCCCATATGCTTTCCGGTCATCAAACTTGCACGAAGAGGGGCGCAGACGGGAGCTCCCGCCATCGCGTTGGTGAAAATCAACCCATCCCTTGCCATTTGATCAATCCGAGGCGTTTTCAATAAAGGTGCCCCGTTATAGCCAACTTCATAATACGCCAACTCATCGGACATGATGTAGACAATGTTTGGCGGATCTGCCGCGACTGTAGGCGTCAAACGCCCGTAAGATATGGCGACGAAGCCAAGGGTGATCAAACAGAACCATTTTTTGGGAGAATTTTTCATATCGATTCAGTCAGCTGAAGTTTTGGAACAACGCTCATCATATCTTCACAAGCCCTTCAATTCCAGATTTGAATAATGACCAGTTAATTCGATGTGTTTTTTGTGATCAGCATTTCTTTGCACCCCGAAGCGAGCGGGCATAGAGTCACCACCAAATTCAATCTCCAAGCTGGGTTAGCCGTATGAGCGTCAACTTGGCGGGCAAAGTCCTTTGAGTCAAACGCTTTCAAGCCGCCGAGCGTACAAATCCAAACGTCACTCCCAAACAACCCAATTGCTAGGTCGCTGTCTGCATCGCGCCTTCTTCATACGGCTGAATTACAACAAATCCGCTACCGGTAAACTCGCTTTGAAACGATTCACCACTCCCGCGACCAAAAAAGGTCTTGAGCGAGACGTCCGTTTTGAGTGTGGGGGTCAAGTTGCCTGACCAAGCAACCGTTGCATTGGGATCTGTATAAACTGGACAATCTGGCGTTACCAATAATGTTACGGGATTGTAGTGAGTGGTGATTGCAATCATGCCGGTGCCCGAAAGGCGCACATTGAACAATCCGCCCGACATCATCGCCCCGACCTTTTTCATCATTTTGATTTCGTAATTGATTGACGATTCAAACGCGAGGACATCATTTCCGTTTACGAAAATTGCTTCATCCCTCAGATTGAGAATGGTGACTTTCTTTCCAAAATCAGCCAAGTAGACTTTCCCTGTCCCTTCCGCTTTCGTGAGCCTGCAGCCTTCACCCGTAATCGCTTTCTTAAAAAAGCCGCCGATCCCCTGTTCCAAGATCCCTTCCCGGGTAAATTTGACCGAACCCATATAGGAGATCATTGAGCCCAGCTTGGTCCAAATCATTCCATTCAGGTTTAGCTCCAATACGCGATCGGTTTCAAGTTCGAAAACGCCTTGCCCCAAATCCTTTTGCTGTGTTTCTTGGATGAAATCCTGAAGTGTAAAACGCGACATTTGCTGAATCCTTTTGCAATGAGTTGGTGCCAAGAAAGCATTCAAAAATCCAGGATCAGCGAGTGAAAAAAGATAATCACCGAATTAAAAAAGTGCCTATTTCATCATTGTTTCAATGATCCGATGAAAACGCAACTTCCAACTGCCCCAGTCCGTTGAATCATTCACCATCCCTCCAGATACCTTAATCGAATTATTTTTTTTGAAGTCTTCCGCCATCGAACTGGCCATTGTACGAATGTCCCAGTTCTCAACCGGGTTATTCATATCGAAGCGGCCCCATTCCATATAAATTCGGGTTGGAAGCTTCAATTTGCGAACGCCTTCGGCAGCTGCCTGCCGACCGGCGTCAAAAATAAGTGGAGATTGTATGGCCACCGAACCAAAAACCGTTGGGAATTCCGTCACGGTATCCAACGCGGTTCCTGCCGTAAATCCGCTTCCGTAGCTAAGTCGACGTTCACGCGATGCCTTGGTGCGAAAGTTTTCATCGACATAACCAACGACCTCTTCCGCAACCAGTTTGTTGTAAACCGCCGGATCTCGCACCGCGGTATTGAGAAAAACGACAATCGATTCTTTGGCAGGTGTTTCTTCAAAAAACTGGTCTGCCACATTGACCAGATCGCCAAGCTTTTTCGCCGCTGATCCGCCATGAACGTAAACGGTTGGGAATTGTCTTTCCGTATTCTTCTCATACGATGGCGGCAAGTAGACATCGAATTCAAAATTCGGTGAGCCTTCAATTTCAATGCTTGCTGATTTCATTTTGCCACTTATGGCAGTGCTCCCAACGGGTCGATCCATCCACTTTGGCAACGTCCATTGGCTCATCCCAAACCAAGACATCTCAAGAGGTTTTTCATTCCGTAGGCGAATTGCAAATTCCATTTCACCTGCATACATCGAGCTTGTCATGCTCCGCGAGTTAAGTGGATCGGCCATCGGTTTGTAGTCGACTAAGAAGATGTAACTGATTCGTTGCTTGGCGGGTAGCTCCAAGCCAAAATAGTACATGTTTGTCCCGGCCAATTGCTGCATTTTCTTTTCTTGCCGCGCCCCAAAAACATCACATGCAACGGCCACATCGCTCGCTGCCCCGCGGTATACGAAATGGGCAATTCCATCCTCAATAATTGGAAACGCCTGAGCTGATTTGGCTGATTTGCGTTGATGATCTTCCAGGAAACGGTCAACCATGTCTTGCTTCTTCGCCAAATCTTCCACTTCCCCAACGCTTGCCAAAAAACGTTCAAAAGAGGGGCTCACTTTTGATTCTGATTTTTCTTTTGCAACAACGGCGCGGTCGGCATCAACAATTTCAACGCATGCCAATTCTCCAAAACTGCGTATAAAGATTGCATCATCGGCGTAAGCCGGAATCGCCCAAACCAAATCATCAAAGACCTTGATTGCCGCAATCTCTTCGTACATCTTTTTGTCCGCTAACGCGATATGCAAAGATCCTTTCTTTGTCACAATAACCAACCGTCCGTCCACAGAAATCAAAAAACCGTCGCCCGGCTTGCGTGACTTCCAATTGGGCTTGCCCGTCTTTTCATCGACACACGTTAGAATTCGCGTCGAGTAGGCAAACAAATTTCCGCCCATCGAAACCGGAACGTTGTAACTGTTCTTAATGCCTTTGCTGGACCATTTTTCCGACGCGTCAAAACCGTTCTGATTCGGCTTTAACGTAAAAACTTTTGAAAACGAGTCATCGTTGGTAAACAACATCCCATTTTCGGGAAGCGGCACCGGCATCATCGCACTTCCGTTGCTCCCACCATGGGCAAATTCGAACAGCATCTTTCCGTCTTCAGGATCGACACCAATGACGTTTCTTCCACAACCAGTTACAACAATCGTTCGCCCATTCACTTTCGTAACCAACGGAATTTGCGACGAAACCATCCCGGTACCGGCATACCATTTCGTTGAACCCGTCACTGGATCGATTCCGATCAGAACCCCGTTCTTTGCACCAACCAAAACACAGATTGTCCCTTCCGCAATTACCGGCGTCGTGGAAAAACCGTACATCGGTTGAGTTGCTTTTTCGTCGTTGACGAAATCTCGCATCCATTTCACGCGACCAGAGTCCAACTCAATAGCAAAAAATTTACCGTCGGCAGAAAGTGCGTAAACGAGCCCACTGTAAATAAGTGGAGTCGAAAGCGGTCCGTCAAACGATCCATTTGCGCCTCGAAAGACTGGGCCCGTGGCAACTTTCCATTTCTCTTTGCCCGTCGCCTGCGAAAAGCAGGCAACGAAATCTTGTTTGCCGTCGGTATACTGAGTCGCGACTTTTCCGTCTGATACGACGACGCTCGAATAACCGCTCCCAATCTTTTTCTTCCAGCGAATCTTTAAACCAACATTCTTCACTTTCGAAAGCCGGGTCGATCGCGTCCATTTGCCCAAACCATCATTTCCACGAATCGAAGCCCAATCGTCTTCGGCAATCGCAGGGCGATTTGAAAAACACCAACCTGCGACTACGTAATTTGCCAAAATAAAGAGTGCGAAACTACGCTTCATAAGGGTCAGAAGAGGTTTACCCATTCGATTCACTTTCGAGTCCCAATTGGATGGTAATTATTTGCCAGGTCTAATTTTAAGAAAACCGAACTGCGGCATTTGAAAATCCAAACCAGGCTTGCATTGGTTTGCATTTGTTAAAAGTGTATTCTAATGGCAATATTGATATTTGATATGACTTTAGCTTTTCACAAAGGTCATCGTAAAATTCGTTCGATAGTATCGGCTGTATCCGCAAGTCTTCAATGGATCTAATGTGAAGAAAATTTCAGAAGCAGAGTTAAATAGTGAGTTTTCGCTGGAACACGCATCGAAGCAGGCGACCCTTACCTTTTGGTGCGGGATTGCAGGTGCCGTTTCATGCGTCGTGATCTTTGTTCTTTTTCGAAACTACTGGACGTCGATTCAATCCATGATTGCGGAAAAGACTGAGAACGGGAGTATTATCGCCTACGGTGCAAGGATAGAAATCAATCAGGCGATCACAGAAAAAACGATTGCAATGGACCAAATTGTTTTGCCACTGTTCATGGGTGCGAACTTTGCTTGGATTGTCGGTGGATTTGCATGGAGTTTTGACATCGGAAAGCGTCCATCGAATCGAAACAAACGGCTGATCGGTAGCGTGCTGGTCGTCGCGACAGCGATTGTTTGCTGTTATTGGTGGAATTGGCTGCTTGAACGGTACGGACAAGGTTAGAGGACTCGTGTTTGTGATAGCTCACGTCTAATTTCCTACGATTCAAATAGCGTTCTGATACTTGTCGACGCAATTAAGCTCACAAGCTCAGAAACCTGGGGATGGCGATTGATGACTACGATTGAAAATTTCGGCGAAAACGTGTCATTTCAGCCTCAAGGCATTTATTTCCCCGAGAACGTTGACGAACTACTTCAACTCATGAGCGATCACCCTGAAAGTCAATTCAGGGCAATTGGTAGCCTGCACTCCTGGAGCGATGTGACGATCACGACAGGCGTACTTCTCAATCTGAAGAATATTGATTCTGTCACAATTACAGAGCGTGGTACGGTGGTCGTTGGTGCGGGCTGTCAAATCAAGAACTTGCTGGCCGCGCTCTCGAAAAAGAAGATGACGTTGCCATCGGTTGGGCTCATTGCTGAGCAGACGGTCGCTGGCGCCACCGCGACCGGAACCCACGGCTCGGGACGAAACAGCTTGTCTCATTACATTCGATCCGTGTCCATCGCGCATTTCGATGAGGACGGCCGGCCCGTCATTTCAACCGTCGACTCTGGAACGGAATTGCTCGCCGCACGTTGCTCGCTTGGACTAATGGGCGTGATCTTCGAATTGGAACTAGAGATTCGGCCTGAATACTCGATTGAAGAACACGGACGGCATCACTCGACATTGAATTCCATTTTTGAAATGGAAAAAACTTATCCGCTTCAGCAGTTTTACCTGATGCCTTGGTCTTGGAGTTATTTCGCCCATCATCGCCGGGAAACTGAAATTTCTGCCAGTCGATTTACATGGGTCTACAGAATCTACCGTTTGTTCGTTGTCGATGTGCTACTTCATATTGTTGCGATGTTTCTCGCCCGGTTCTTTCGATTCAAATGGGCAATCCGTTTTTTCTACCGAGCGGTTTTACCGTTTACGATTATTCGAAATTGGAAGGTCGCAGATCGCTCCACAAATCAACTTACCATGAACCATCATTGGTTTCGCCATTTAGAGATCGAACTGTTTGTCAGGCGTGAAAAGTTGCCCACGGCCATGGATTTCCTGATGGATGCGTTAAAGGTCTTTGCAGATCAAAAGAGCTCATTTTCTAAAGTGATCAATGAGCGCCTCACTGCCTTGGGAATTGAAAAGGAGCTTGAAAATGCCCGCGGCCGTTACTGCCATCATTTTCCGATTTGCACCCGGCGAATCATGGAAGACGAGACCCTCCTATCGATGGCGTGCGGTAACGGATCGGAAAAACCAGAATGCGATCAACGGCCAACCGAAGGAGACCGAGACTGGTTTGCGATCAGCTTAATCAGCTTCCAACACCCCTCCGACCGCGATGGCTTTTTCGCGTTCGCCAACTTTATCGGTCCTTGTTTTGCCCAGTTTTTTGGCGGAAGAAGCCATTGGGGAAAATACAATCAACTAAGTCACGAAACAAACTTGCGACTCTACCCCAGGCTGGATGAATTTCGCGAAGTCATTCGACGCTTTGATCCAGAGGGCCGATTCCAAAACAAATGGCTGGATAGGACTGTCGGCCAAACAGAAAGTTGATTTACCGACGAACGGTCAACGCGCATATCGAGAAGAGGATTGCTCCCTATTCTTCGCGTGCAGATTGAACCATCTCGATTAGCGATTGTCGGCACTGGTCCGAACTGCACACTTCGGTTGGGAAGCCAACCCGAACAGAACGAACGCGTTCCGGCGTTGTAAGACGAAGGTGAAAGCCAAGGCGATCAACGGCAGTCATTTTTGCTTCCGATGCCTCAATGCCCTTTTCATGCCGCGCAATGGCGATCATTGCAGGAACATGGTCCTCATTCA
>CAJQQR010000114.1 GCA_905480545.1 uncultured Pirellulaceae bacterium | reverse complement strand
GTCACCGGTGAACATGATTCCGTTCCTTCCGGTATCCGATACACTCATTTCGACACCGTTTTGATATTTGTAATTTGCGTGAAAATCGATGGCAACGTTGTATCCATTTGCTTTGAATGGGTATTTTGCGGTTCCCGCAATTTCAGTCGGGAATGAATCGATGGCCCATTGCGCAATATCAATGTGGTGGGCACCCCAGTCCGTCATTTGACCACCCGAATACTCGTACCACCAGCGAAACGTATAGTGGCTTCGTTCGGAAATGTACGGAACATCAGGCGTTTGACCTTGCCAAAGGTGCCAATTCAAATTGCTCGGCACTGACGTTGGATTGAACGGACCACCAACTTTGTTTTTTCCCAAAACGATATCTACTTTTTGGAGTTTTCCGATTCGCCCGGCTCGTATCATCTCTACCGCAAGACGAAATCGTGAATCGCTACGTTGCCATGAGCCAACTTGGACAATCCGTTTGGTTTCGGCAGCGACTTTGCGTAGAAACTTTCCTTCGTCGATAGTCAACGTTAGTGGCTTCTCCACATAAACATCTTTTCCCGCTCGCATTGCATCCGCTGCGATTTTTGTATGCCAATGATCGGGAGTACCAATTACCACAACGTCGACATCTTTTCTATTGATCAAGTCTTCATAGTTTTCGAAGGCAGATGGCGTGCTGCCAAAGCTTGCCTTGGCTTGGTCGCGAACGTTCTTGTCAACATCGCAAACCGAAACGATGTCGCCGTAAAGCTGCGCTTTATGCGCGTCAACGCTTCCTTGATATCGCAGACCAATCGCACCAACACCGACTCGTTCAACTTTGTGGCGTGGTTTGCGATAACCTGTCGCCGGCAAGTTTGTGGCAAAAACCGGCGTCGCTGCTGTGAACGTGGCAACAGAAGTGGTGGCTAGAAATTTTCGGCGGGAAATCGTCATGGAGTCGCGTCAGTCTGGAGTGAGAAATTTTAGTCGTACCGGTCTACTTCATTATGAAGCAGATTGAACTCGATGTCACGTCATTGATGGGAATCATTGACGTCCAATTGCCGCTTGAAAAATAGACGACGACCAGAGACGGCGGGGGGCGATTAATTGCCATCATGAATATTCGGATCGCGTTGATGGCGAATCTTCTGTTCGATCGTTTTGGCGGACCGTACGGCAGCGTTTCCGAACTTTGATAAAATCTTATCGGTGACTTTATCAATTTCGGAATGCTTTTTGTTTTCGTTCTGATCAAACAACGTCTGCTGCGTCATTCGGCGGCCCGTCAAATTCGTTATTCCGGTACCCAATAAACGAATGGGCGAATGATTCGGTTGCAATTCCCTAACGATTAATTCATTGGCTGCATTGATTAGCGATTTGGAGATATTGGTTGGTTCTGGGAGTGTGATTGCACGGGTTAGAGTTTGAAAGTCGGAGTATCGCAATTTGATTTGCACCGTTCGGCCCTTGATTTCATGACGCCTCAGTCGCCGGGCAACTTGTCCCATCAATTCGATTGACCAAGCTTCCAGGACTTCACGGTTGGTAATATCGTGTGAAAAAGTGGTTTCGTGAGAGATGGATTTGGCAACGCGATCAGAAATTACCAGTCGGTCATCGATGCCTCGAGCAAGATTCCAGAAGTGCTGTGCATTCGCGCCGAACATAGGCCTAAGCTGATCCACGGAAAACTTCCGGAGATCACCAATGGTTCGAACACCAATTGATTCAAATTTGGCGGCGCATTTTTGTCCAACTCCCCAGATGCGTTTGATCGACAGTGGTTGTAGAAAATCCAGGACGTCTGCTTCGTCAATAGCTACACAGCCATTCGGCTTATCGAGATCACTGGCTACCTTTGCAAGGTATTTGTTCGGTGCGACACCTGCGGAAGCCACCAGATCCAGTTCAGAACGAATATCATGTCGTATTTTGTTCGCGATGTTTTTAGCGCTGCCAAATAATTTTTCGCAGCCCGAAACATCAAGGAATGCCTCATCGAGCGAAAGCGGCTCAACAAGGGACGTGTAACGATAAAAAATTTCGCGTATTTTTTTGGAAACCGAAGCGTAATGTTCCATTCTTGGCTTGATGAATATTGCCTGCCGGCATCGCCGAAGGACTTGTGAAGCGGGCATAGCACTGTGAACCCCGAAACGGCGAGCTTCGTAGCTCGCGGCGGCGACCACGCCTCGACCGTTAGGTGAGCCGCCAACAACGACGGGCTTTCCGGCTAAATCAGGGTTGTCCCGAATTTCAACTGATGCGTAAAACGCATCCATATCGACGTGAATGATCAATGGGTCGCATGCATCCAATAGGTGTAGTAGCTCGTGCAACCTACCATAATATTGTCTAATTGATTTAACCACGCGCCCGACAGATAGATTTCGGGATGATGGATTTCCGATTTCATGCGGTGCCGTTGCACTCAAATTACAAATGACGACTACTTGATAATCAAAAGGAAGAATAGATGACTTGGGTTACTCGACGCCTCTTATTAAAACTCTCAAGTGCAAGTGCCGGAGTCTTTGGCTTTTTCAGGTCAAAAAATGCGTCGGCGAACGAAAGCCGCTCTTCCGTCAATGCGTTTGCATCGAATTGGGCGAAAACAAAAGATCGAGTCTTTCTTGGCGGAAACTATTGGGCGAATCCGATGGAGGATTGGCGTGTTGAAAATGGTGCAGCGGAATGCAAGACGACCGGGGGATTTCGCAATATTCAACTTTTGACGCATCAAATCGAAAACGTGGCGGGAAGTTTTGAATTGTCTGTGGATGTTTCGCATGTTGAAACGCGAAAGTCTGATGGAGGTGTTGGTTTCCAAATTGGCATCAAGAGTGACATCAATGAACATCGCAGTAACGCTTTTGCAAAAAATGGTGTCAAAGCAGGAATCGTGGACGGAGAATTTGTGCTTGGTCGAAAGCGGAAAGCAGTCGACGGCTTAGAAAGCAGTAAAAGCGTTCAATTGCAGCTGTCCGGGATGCCTGTCGGCAACAAGTATGCATTGACTTTGGTTGCCAAAGACAAGGCTGGAAAAGAAATTGGAAGCGTCACGCATCAGTTTCCAACCGACTACGTTCTGGGTAACGTCGCGTTAGTGAACAACTTTGATCCAGCTTTAAAGAAAGGACAGGGTTCTCGCTATCGCTTTGCAAATTGGAAAGCCTCTGGGGATGCATTTGTGGTCCACGAAGAAAACAGGTTCGGTCCAATTTTGTGGTCAATGTATACCCTGAGCGATAACAGAAATGACGAAGGATTTGTCATGACGATGAACGCTCTTACGGGTCCGCTTGGAAAAAAGGACAACCAATCGGTTGAATTGCAGATCGAGAAAGATGGCAAATGGAAATCTCTTGGTAAGTCACCACTAGATACCGATGCTTGGACCGCGAAATTTCGTGTTACGAATTGGGATGAAAAGAAAGCGACCAAGTACAGGTTGGTCTACGACGAACAGCATACCGATGGCACTCAAACGCAATCAACTTGGGACGGCACAATTAAGCCAAACCCGACCGGGCGGCCATTACGCCTAGGGGCCTTAACTTGCCAGAATGACTACGCGTTTCCCTATGAACCGGTCGCGAATAACATCACCAAACTCGATCCGGATATGCTTTATTTTTCCGGTGACCAACTTTACGAGAATCATGGTGGTTACGGATTAATTCGCGATCCTGCTGGACCGGCGATCTTGAATTACTTGCGAAAGTTTTATCAATTCGGTTGGTCATTTCGCCACGCGTTGAAAAACGCTCCGACCGTCTGTCTTGCGGATGACCATGATGTATTTCAAGGAAACATTTGGGGAGAAGGTGGCGCTAAAATGGATCGCACAGGTGGGACTTCGTCAAAGGGAGGCTACCGCGAACCGGCGAGGATGGTAAACGTCGTGCACAGGACATGTGCAGGCCATCATCCGGACTATTTTGATCCGGCACCCTCCAAGCAAGATATAAGTGTTTATTTTGGTGACATGGTTTACGGCGATGTGAGCTTTGCAATTTTAGGCGACCGCCAATTCAAAAGCGGTCCTGAGCGAGTCAGTTTTTGGTCTGGACGCGCTGACCATGTTAAGGATGAAAGTATCGACGTAAGGAAACTGGACAAAGAGGGCCTGGAGTTGCTGGGAGAGCGTCAAGAGAATTTCCTAAAACATTGGGTCAAAGATTGGCGAGGTCATTCGATGAAGGTGCTGCTCAGTCAAACGGTATTCGCCGGAGTCGCCACACATCATGGTTCGTATGACGGGTATTTGCGTGGCGATCTTGATTCAGGCGCGTGGCCGCAAACACCGCGGAACAACGCGATTAATATTCTGCGGGAGGGAATGCCACTTCACATCAACGGTGACCAACATTTGACAACGATGGTGCAGTATGGCGTAGAAGAGCAGCGGGACAGTTGTTGGTCATTCTGCACTCCGGCAATTGCGGTTGGTTATCCACGATGGTGGCGACCGGACGAAGTCGGAATGAAGCACGAAAATCGACCAAAACATGGTCTTGCAAACACCGGTGAATTTATCGACTCGTTTGGCAACAAGGCTTACGTGTACGCGGTTGGAAATCCGATTGTTCCGACCAAGAAGAATCGATACGAACGGGCTCATCAAAAAGGTAGTGGATTTGGATTTGTGACCATCGATACGCAAAAGAAAACGTACTACATTGAATCTTATCGGTTTCTCGTTGATCCAACTGATGGAAAGGTCGAAAACCAATTTCCCGGTTGGCCGTTGACGATTCACCAAAAAGAAAACAAGGGCGACAACGTTATCCAATAGGTACACATGACAAAGTTAGACAAGTTTTCGCCGCTCGAAAAATTTGAAGGGATTGAGGAATATTGGTCCCCGAAAATCGCGGCGGAATTTAATGGACAGCAAATGCGACTCGCCAAGCTAAAAGGTGAATTCGTTTGGCATTCTCACGAGCATGAAGACGAAGTCTTCTTCGTCTTGGATGGTGAATTGAAGATCGAATTGCGCGATCGAACAATAAATCTGAAATCCGGTGAAGTCTTTGTCGTCCCTCGTGGTGTCGAACATCGACCTGTGGCTGAAAGTGAAGTGCGGGTAATGCTTATCGAACCCGCTGAAACCGTAAACACGGGTGCGACCCAATCTGAATGGACTCAAAAAAACATCGGCTGGGTTTGATTTCAAACCCTTTTTGGGCCAGCGTTCGTGGTCGGAGAAAACGTTCGAGCAGCATTAAGTGCGGTTACTCGTCGCTGTCCGTATCGTCATCGTCTGTTTTTTCCTCTTCCCACCATTCTTTGACCTCATCCCAACTGTCTTTCAAGTCAAATTCTAGGCGAATGACTTGCCACAGACTTCCGAAGTCGTCTGTCCAAAGCACCTTAAACTGTCGTTCAGCCTTTTCCCATTGTTGAAGTCGTTTTTTGAAATCCTCATACTCACTGAGAGATTGCCGATCCGTGTTTTCGACATCTTCGTCCTCGGGGGCGGGGATCTTTTTTGAGAGTGATTTTTCAAAAGTTTTAAAATCAAAATCAGGTTTGGCCTCTAAATCTACGGTATCACCGATTCGGTCTTCGATGAATCCTTCCAGCTTTCCACGATACCAGTCATGATCAAAGCTGGTCGTATTCACATATTCGTCGTTCCTGAATTCCTTGTTTTTGGTGAACAGCACCCAAGAGTTGCTGTATCCCCAATCGTCAACCGGTTCATCACATTCGATCAACATGGGTTGGTACCCCAATTCTGTTCCGATCCGATAGCAAATTCCCTCAAGATCTAGAAAACGATTGGAAATGTGGATCGCAATGATTCCGTTCTTTGCCATGTGTTTTTCGTAAAGCTGAACGCATTCCTTTGTCAGCAAATGTCGCGGAATCGCATCACTCGAAAAAGCATCAACGGCAAGAACATCGAATTCCTGTTTTTCGTCTCTTTCCAATTGTCTTTGCATTTGAATTCTCGCGTCCCCAAGAATGATATCAACGTCGACTCCATTCTTTTCGCGTGCCATTTTTGTGTAGAAGAAATGTTCTTCCGCGACTTTCTTGACTTCCGGGTTAATTTCGTAAAAACGGATTTGGTCGCCGGTCTGCCCCCATGCAGCCATTGTTCCTGTGCCAAGGCCGATGACGCCGATTTTCATCGGTTCAGATTTCAGCCGTTTTGGGTTTCGCTCAACGGCGAGTCCCACTCCGCTTCCCACACAATAATAGGTGGTCTTTCGAAGTTGGCGATCTTCGGTTGTGTATTGGTTCCCATGGCTAATCCGACCGTTCGTCAAGTAACGCATTTCATACTCTTCGCCGATGTATTCGGTTTTTACCGTCAAAATGCCCCAGAAGTCCCTCACGCGATAGACAACCTCTTCTTCATCTTCCACTTCATCTGCAGTGGCCGCGTGGTGAATGACCGGAATGGACAAACCCACGACCATAGCGAAGCCAATACATGCCGAAATTCGATAATCAACGAACTGGAAGAATTTGTTGTCGGCACGCGAGTGAAACGCAATGGCGGTCAAACAGATGGCCAGTACGTATCCGACGTGCAGTTCGAAATAACTTTGGAAAATGTTCGGGGCAATCAAGACCACAAATATTCCGCCCAGTGCTCCTCCAACGGAAATTGCAAGGTAGTACAACGTCAAATAACTGGGCTGAGGTTTGTTGCATGCCAGTTCTCCGTGGCAAACCATTGATCCAAAGAAAAATGCGGAAATCAATCCCCCGGCCTGCAACCACATTGGAGCGTTAACACCCAAGTGCAAACAAACCACCGCCAAGATGATCGACGCCGCAAACAGAGGATAGAAAACGATTCGGACATAGAGATAAGGTGCCTCAAAACAAATGATAAAAGTCACGAGGTAAAGCGCCAGAGGCAGAACCCAAAGAAATGGCACGACCGCGACCTCCTGACAAACTTGATTGGTTGTCGCCAGGAGTAAAATCGACGGTACCATGGAAAGCCCGATCCACAGTAGGATACGAATTGCGGTGGGCTTCGATTCATTACTGTATTTCGTTGTCGGTTGGTCCGTTTTGGGTTGGTTGGCATGATCTACTTTGCCGGGAATATGGGTGTACATTTTTAATGCGCACCAGCCGCATAGTAATGCAAATATGCCAAATCCAGTCGACCACGATATGGCCTGAGTCTTTTGCCGAAAATACGGTTCGAAGAGAAACGGGTACGTCAGCAACGCCACGAGAGAACCAAAATTTGACAAAGCAAACAATCGGTAAGGTGACCGGTCAGGATAGGATTTTGAAAACCATGATTGCAGCAGCGGACCCGTGGTGGAAACCACAAAATACGGTACGCCAATCGTTGCCAAAAGGACAAGTAAAACTTGGAAAACCGGTGACTCTTCGCCGGTTGGACGCAGACTATCGCTGGGAACAATCGGCAGCATTAAGCAGGCTGAAACCAAGACGATCATGTGAATGACCGCCTGCATCTTTTCCTTAAAAAAATGATTCAAGGCGTGAGCATAACTGTAACCCGCGAGTAACACCAGTTGAAAGAACAGCATGCACGTTGACCAAACCGATGGTGCACCCCCAAACCACGGCAGAATGTAACGAGCAATCAGTGGTTGTACTTGAAAGAGTAAAAACGCACTTGCAAAAATCGTTAATGCAAATCGAGCCATTCAATTATCCAGATCATCCTTATCATCAGATTTGCCGTGATCTTTTTTGATCGTAGGAATTCGACGAACCTGAGCGTTGGATTTTTTTTGAATCTATTAATCTATCCGATGCCAGATCAGAAAATAAGCAGTAAAAGGTTAGGATTCAGCGTTTCGATCGGTGCCGTCCGATTCATACTGGTTTTGAGGGGTGATTGCGCATCCAACAATTTGAGGTTACGATAATTCGGTCTCATTTTCTGCAAATGGTACGGCCAATTTTGTGCCCTCCAATGATCTACTCGTTCCTTTTTTTCGACGCTCCGGACCCATGAACCAGACTCTTATTGCTTGTCTTTTTCTGTTGCTTACGATTTTGGTTCCCATTGGAATTCAAGAGCAGGTTGCGTTCTCACAACAGTTGCCCAGCGATCGCTACGCGTTAAATATTGAATCGTTTGACGCGAAAACCGCCGCCAGTTTTCGTGGGCTTTGTGTCGTAAATAAGGATGTCATTTGGGCCAGTGGGTCCGGCGGAACGGTGGTTCGAACGACCGACGCGGGAAAGTCATGGAGCAAATTTAATATTCCGAAGTCGGAGAAAATTGAGTTTCGCGATATTGAGGCATTTGACGAGAATCGTGCGGTGATATTGGGAGCGGGGACTCCGGCAAGGGTGTATTCGACGACAGACGGTGGAGAATCCTGGCAACTTGGTTACGAAAACAAGGATGAGCGTGTCTTTTTCGATGCCTTTTCTTTTTGGGATGAAAAGCATGGAATTGCATTTAGTGACCCGTTGGACCGGAAGATTTTTGTGATACAAACCGCCGATGGTGGTAAGTCTTGGAGGGTTTCGGAAAAAGGAAGTTTACCGTCGGCCCTGAAAAACGAAGCTGGTTTCGCGGCGAGCGGGACCTGCTTGGCTACATTTGGAAAAAGACAGGTTTGGATTGGGCTGGGAGGGAAAGCCGCGGAAAACGAAACGGGTTTTTCTAGAGTCGCGATCTCAAATGACAATGGCGTTAGCTGGAAAATGACTCGTTCCACAATTTCTCGATCTGAAAGTGCGGGAATTTTTTCGTTGGCGTTTGTCGACGAAAACACTGCTGTCGCCGTCGGCGGAGATTACAAACAGCCGGAACTATCGAAAAATACGGTGTCGACCACATTTGATGGCGGAAAGACGTGGAATTCAGCAGATGCGACCGGTTTCAGAAGCTGCGTCGCCGTGGGGAGATTTAAAACCAAGAAGTCAACGGATTGGCAGGCAGTGCTGCTAGCGACTGGTACCAACGGAACAGATTGGTCGACGGACATGGGAAGGAAATGGAGCCTCGCTAGCACCAAGGGGTTTCACGCCTTGGCGTTTGTAAAAGACACAAATGTGTGTTGGGCATCTGGTGGAAACGGAAGCATTGCGAGGGTGACGATTAAGTTGAAGTGATTCGGGCTTGTTTGGCATGCTTGTCAAATGATTCCGTTGACTTGGTCGCAGGAATTCTCTATTTAAAACAAAATTCGCGAATGCTTTTGATACGCGAAAGAGTCGGACACGACTACGATTCGACGGTTTTAAGTAAAATTCAAGTCATTTGAAAATTGATGCAAGTAAAAACAAAAAACTCGGGTGTCGGATCTGGCAATGACTTTCTCCGTTCTCTTGGTTTCGACTTTTCGACATTGTGTTTTACCATTGTCGCCCTCGCAATGGTTGTTACCGCGACGGAAGCAATTGCCACGGCAAGCGACACCGAGTTTATCTTGCTAAAGTCTGGCAAGGTCCTAGAGGGGACCGTCTCGACAAGCCGTAAGGGCACACGAATCGACTTTCCAAAAGGCGACTATATCCTTGTTCCTTCACCGAGAGTCGAAAAGTCTTTTGAGAGCATGCGAGATCTTGTGAAATACAAGACGGCAGTAACTCCGCTGTCGACGAAAGAACAATCTCGCTTACTCGAATGGCTTCTTGACCAAAAAGAGTACAACATGGCGACGGCACAGCTGGTTGAATGTCAACGAGCAAATATTTCAATTGATGCTTCCGATTGGACAAAACGAATCGCGCAAAAAAAAGACTCTACAGTAAAGAAATCAGCTCTCCCAAACAGGAGAGAAGATTCGCCGAAATACGTTGCTACCAGCCGTTATGATTCGGAGGCTGAATTTGTGAACAAGGTGCAACAACATTTTGTGATCGGTTGTGGTTTATCAGGTTGTCACGACACCGCATCCAAGACACCATTCAAACTGGATTCCTATTTGGGAAAATCGCTGAGTCAAACGCAGAGTTCAAAGAATTTTTCCGCGGCGAGCGAGTATTTGCAGACCGCAGAGAAAGCCAAGCTCTTGCAGGAAATGGTAACCCAGCCGCATGGACGGTTGGCCGCGGCCGTATATCCGCGACCAGGTAAACCCTATCTTGCGATTACGACGTGGATCAACGCAACGCGTAACGCGATGCCTCGTCGGAAACATGCTGAAACATCGAATGGACGAACATCCCCATCCCCATCCCCGTCGCGACGGATTGCTAAGTTATCTTCAAATACGCGTCCAAAGTCACTGCCAATACTCTCTCCCGAGAGGTTGCCGGCAGCTGGCAAGCAACGCAGTCCATCACGCATGGCGGGGACGAAATCGAAACCGTCAAGTACTCATTCGCAACACGACTCAACTGATTCGTTTGGTCGTTTTTCCGGCGACTCTAATGCGATTTTCAGCGAGTTCAAACCCCGAGATGAATTCGATCCAGAAATTTTCAATCGATATCAAAAAGAAAAATTAATTGGTGCGGTTAAGGATGATATTCAGATTCATGATCCGGTGGAATCGACGTCTTCGAATCAGGTTCCCTCCAGATTGATTTTGCCTGAGAGCAGCAAGTCTAAGAAATGATGATTGCTTTCAAGAAGATCTGGATGAGCTCGAAGCTCGCGAGCGGTCAGCCAAGCGAGATCCGCTACTTCATCTGCGTTTGCATTTAAATCTCGCAATGAATCGCAAGTCACCGTCCACCAATGAATTTCTGTTTGCCAGGGTGTGACCGACTGCCAAGTTTTTTTCTTGGGTACAACAACAAGATTAAGCTCTTCCTTTAATTCGCGAACCAGCGCCTGTTCAATCGATTCGCTGCTTTCAACCCCTCCCCCGGGAAAGCACCATTTGTTAGGTGCACGAACGGTCGCCGCCCGCTGAATCGCCAACAGTCTTTTTCCTTGCTGTAGAATTCCGACAGCCGCAACCAATTTTGTTTTGTTCATGGTCTAGCGAAGGGTTGATTTCAAAATGTCAAAGTCTGCCCGCAACATGTCGCGGTTGCCTATCTTAGTTCAAAATAGATATCGGTTGAGCCGCCGAACTTTGCTGGCAACGCGATTTTACTCACATCGAAGTTTTTCTGATTTACCGGCATCCAGCGCCAAGCAGTATTTAGGACTTGGGACTTTTCTCCAGATACAAACCTGCATTCAATGGGTTTGACTTTTTGATTTGCTGTTAGCGTAAAGCGTAGCGTTAACCAAATCGGGTCATCTGTATCGAAGTTTGCCTCTTCGAACGAAATGATTGTGGTGCCTTGTTTTGTGGTGGTCGACAACTTGGTTTCGTCTACCCAGCATTGTGGTTTTTGCGTGAGATTATGACTGAAGGTCAGTTTCAGATCCTTCTGCCATATTTTTGGGATCTTGATTACCGAACGTAAATCGACAACCGCTGTCGCATCAAGGGTTGCGTCTGAAACAGAGTATTTCAGTTGTTCACGCATTGAGCGTGGAAACGAAAGTGACGTTACTTTGTTCCAGCCAATCGCCTTTGCATGCCGATCTGCAGAAGGGATTTTCAATCCAGCCGACCAACGAATTGCATTAGTCAAAAGCGTGGTAAACTCTTCGCTATCAAAATCGTCAATGTGTCCCAGCGAGGTGTAAAAAGATTTACCGCTATTTTTACGTTTGAATGTCCAAGCGACGGGTTCAGTCGGATGACCAAGCACTTTTCCCTCCAGCAAAATCTCGGTTTGTCTCGCGAGCGGTGAAGTTTTGTAAAGAGATCCGCCCTGCTTGAAGACCTTCAGTTCGAAAGGACGAGATGTAAGTTTCTGCGACGTTTCTTTTGCGAACACCTTTGTGATTGGATGAACCAACGAGTTTTCCGTAAATGACACCATGGACGAAAGTTTGTTTCCATGATGGTTTGTGTAGTTTCCGCCAAAGACATCGGCGTCGAACGTTGGCCATCCTTCGTATCCCTTTGGTGGCTCTTGTGCACGAAGGCTAAACGCATGACTGGCAGTGCGAATACCAATGATTGGTTTTCCACTGGCCTCAAACGATTGAAATGCTCTGATCTGCATCGGCTTTAAAACACGTCTCCGAACACTAATTAGTAATACGTCAGCAGATGCGATGTCTTCTATGTTTGGAAAGTCATTTCGGTCCTCCGGATTCGCTTGAAAGATACTGACACGAAAATCGGTAAGGTGTTTTTCAGCAAATTTAGGAAGCGTTTCGTTGGTGCGGTATTCTTTTTCACCGATCACGATCGCAAGATGGGGGCGCGGATCACTAGCGAAATGGAATGGTTTGCCACCAATAAATTGATCGCTGGTCATTGTCGGACAGACGAATCGTTCTATGTGCGAGATGACTAATTCGGTTCCAGCATAATGATTGACGAAGGGCCAACTCTTTGGGTTGTACATTGTATCGGTCATGTCTCGCATCAGCACGACATTCATGCCGTTTCGTTTCATCTGCCGAAGTCCAAATGGGCGTCCCAAGACACACATGTTTGTATGGACGCCAGCAAGAATTACGTTTTTAATATTGCGACTTTGGAGTACCTGCCAAACTTCATCCCCACGATCAGAAATGTAATCCTTTTCGGAATCGATTTCGATCATTTCATTTTGCCTTTTCCAGGGCATTTTGGGATTGCGGCCTAATTTTGTCAGCTGCATTGCCCAGTCAGCATGTTCCTTTGGGTCATCGTCCTCACCGCCGTCTGATTGATCGATCGGAAACCTTGCAAGTTCTTCACCGGGAATCTTCGAGCACCACGAATTCATGACGTCTGGTGCATCTGACGCAATTGTCTCCAGGTTGATGACTCGTTTTCGGGCGGCATGATCTCGATAAGCGTCCATGCAATCGCTGGGTGCGTGAATGATCGTTACGCCTCGTTTTCTGGCGTCTTTCAAAACTGTATTCAGTCTCGGACCAAATTGTTTCATTCGTTTCACTGCGTTTAAACAATGATGGTAATCCCAAAAATCACATAGAATAATAGCCGTATCCTTCATTTGCCAAACGGAACGATCTTCAACAATTTGGTACGCATCATGATGGTTTGCAATCGGTTTTTGATAACGCAATGTCAGTGAGAGTTCTTGAGAAAATCCAATCGAATCAATCATCATCATGCCAAAAAACAACGCCAACAGAATCGCAACTCGAAAAGAGGTTTGAAACGCGGAACACTTTTCGCGATTAGGCTGCCCGACCCGGGTGGTTCGCCAAAAATTTGGTTCCGAGTCAACAAAATCGCATAAGTTGCTGGGGACTAATTTTGCTTCAGGAGGGATCACGTTCGCTGAACAAGGGTTCATAGTCGAAGCCGGTTGGGGAGTTGGGAGCATTAACGAGACGGAGAACTCATCCATTATTGAAGCGTGTGATGTTGAAAGCAAGCATTCCATTGCGGTCATTTTCGACTAGCGCTTGACTTCACCATCGTTCCAATCGAAACCAATGATTTAAGTGCATCGTTGACTGACATGTCGCTTTCTCGAACGATGCTTTTGTCGACGAAAACGAGCCGACCATTAATTGGAGATGGAGAAAATGGCAAAAAAACCGCAAGCTTTTCGCTGGATTCGAGTTCGATGTTTTCGCGGGTCACCAGCCCAATTTCTTCACCGTCAAAATCCTTGGTCTTTACAAAAACGACGCGTTGAAAAATCGCGTCCTCACCTTCACCGTATCCCAAGATTTGTTTCAGGGTTTGGTATAGATTTCCCAATATCGGTGTCCGGATCAGGATAAGGTCAATCGAATCCCAGACCCACTTTCCTATGACATTGGAGAAAAAGAGTCCGATGAAATACGTCGCGACAAGCACGATCAGGATTCCTAGGCCGAAAAAATAGAATCCTTGTTGGCTGAGCCATGATTCTGAGACCATTTCTTCGCAATAGACGATCGTAATAATCATCCCAACGATTGGAAGAAGTGCAACGATGCCGGCAACAAAGCATTGCCAAATGTGTGTCTGAAATTGTTTCATGGTGAGTTAATTGCGGTTTTACTCGAAGTTTGCGATTGGAACAGATAGAACACAAATCGTATCAGAGTCGGCTGGTCAGCGTGTGGAGGGTTTTGGAGATATTGGCAGAATGGGAACGTCGTCCGCGCCCAACCGTCTGCTTAGCAAATCCCGCATAATTTAGAACATGAGCAGCTAAATCGTCAAAATTGTCAAAATTGTTGTTTTGGGAGCCGTCAACTTAAAAATCGGATTGCGAATGTTGTTTTTTCGTTCTACGAATGAGGGCAAAACGTAAGTTTTTACTACGAAAATTCAAATGCTTTCGAAAAATCTATGTCAACAACTTTTGATGACCAACGTGAATACTCTCGGTTCCACCGTGATCCAGTAGCTTGTACAGTGACGATTGATGGTCATTCACAAGCAGGATTCATTGTGGAGGAATCGATTGGTGGCATTCGTGTAAACGGGCTTCAGTTTCATCGGCTTCGTTTTAATGAAAAGGTCAAGATTGAAACCGAAGACCAAGTCATTAACGGGTTTTGTCGTAATTTGGATTTTGACGAATCGGGAAGATTTGGAGTCGGAATCCTCTGTGACGAAAACGCCGGCGACCGTCAGCAGGGCGGTCAATTGTTGGCGTGGTTTTTAAAGCATAACCAGAGATCCTTCGTCTGCTTTCCGCTGGAGGTTGGTAAGACAAAATGTCGTGTACGCTTGATTGACGGCAAGGAATTTACGCTGCCTCTCGATTCAGTTGAATCGAAGACGCGATCAAAACGGCAGGCCGAATTGTCGGGTGATTTGGCATTTCTCACGACCTTGAAACAGCTTTACAGAATCAAAGAAACATCACCGCCCTATTCGCCTGACGAATTAATCGATGTCATTACCAAACATGAGTTTGAATTCTAATAATCAATTCTCCAGCATCAGATTTTGTCATCTATTGTCGAATCTTTCGGTTTCCATCAGCGTTTTGCATGGCATATAGATGTCGACAACAAGTCTTGTCCCATGGAACAGAAGTGTTGTCACACGGTTGGTTTTCCGACAACGCGTTCTCATTTTTTTACCATCAAAGCGGTTGCCTCATCGATGCCATAGCCGGTGAACCCGGGGTTGCTATTGATGGCTAATTCTAGCCGAAATCGACGTTTTCGCCTGACGAAATGTAGGTTGATCATCGCCTCCTTCTGAAGGTCAAAGCCCGTTTTAATCGAGGGCATTGGATTTCCCGATGTGAACATGGTTTGGGACAAAATTACTGCGTCGGCTGATGTTGCGCCAATAATGCCAACTCTTTACGAGATAAATTGCGTCCTCTGTTTGCGATCCAAGATAAGCTGCGGCAATTTTGGACTGTGAACCACCACCGATTCAACCCGCCAATGTCGACTTCAGTGGGACAACGAATTTTTCAGAGTCTGCGATTTTTCGATGCCCTGTTTAAATTACGAAGACACACTTGAAATAACGTCTTGCCACAGTTCGATCGTGCTTGCTGTTGGAATCACCGCGAGTTTGGGGCGGATTGCCAGCCAATTCGTGAAAGGATTTAAAAACGGAATCCGGCATAACGCAACTGTCACAGATCACCAAACCGTCATTTGAAGTTTGCACTTTGAACTGAAGCGTAATGAAGCCCCGCTGTCAATTGACCAAATCCAGTATCGGATAGGGTTAGTAAGGCCACGACCGGGAAAGCAGACGCCATCATCGATCGAAAATGACGTCGGTTTACCATCGGAACGGATACCATTTACAAGTTGAGAATCAACATGATCGAGGTGTTATTTCTGTTCGGCAATTTCCTTCAACATTTCTTTCACCGCGACCGCCAATTGTTTGTCCTTGCCGCGCGAGACACTTTCCGGATCGTTGATCACCAAAACATCTGGTTCCAACTGCATGTTTTCCAGGTATTTTCCGTCAACGGTTTTGATGCCGACTTGGGGGATACCGAAAACAATTGCCGAATCAATTTGCGTTTCCCACCATACCGCGGTTGCAGTGCCGGGAACGGGAGCACCAATCAACTTTCCCACCTTTTGGGCCTTGAATGCCCAAGGAAAAAAGTGAGCGTCGGAGTAGTTGGATTCGCTTTGCAAGACGCATACGGGCTTGGTCCATTTTTTTGCTGGCTCACCACCAAGATCGCCAACTTCATGATCACGCGGTAAAAAGTAGCAATACGTATCGCCATTAAGGAATGTGATCAAATCGTCGTGCAGCCAACCGCCGCCGTTGAATCGCGTATCAACAATCAATGCCTGCTTCTCGTTATTAACTCCTAATGTGTCGGAATATACTTTTCGGAAGCTGGCGTCGTTCATGCCTTTCACATGAACGTAACCGACTTTGCCTCCGGATAGTTTCTCACACAGATCGCGGCGTGATTTGATCCAACGTTGGTAAAGTAATTCACGTTCGGCACTAACGCCAAATGGTGTAATGACTTCATCCCATTCTTTCTTTTTTGTGGGATGATGCAGCGAAAGCCGTACCGGTTTATCGTTTTGACGATCAAGCAATTTCCAGGGATTCACATCGCGTGTTAACTTTACGCCGTTGATATGCGTGATCATTACACCCGGTGCAATTTGCGTGTCCGCAATGTCGCATGGACCTTTTTCCATGACCTCTGCGACTCTTAAGCCAACGCCCTTGTGTTTCACGTCGTAGAACAAACCGAATGATGCGGTGGAGGAGCCACCGGTGCGGCGTGGCCGATACCGACCACCAGTGTGCGACGCATTCAATTCACCAAGCATCTCGCCGAGTAAATCGGCAAAGTCATAATTGTTATTGATCGACGGAAGGAACGCTTCGTAATTTTCCTTCATCGCTTTCCAATCGACTCCATGCATTTTGGGATCGTAAAATTTACGAAGCGTTTGTCGCCACGCGTGCTCGAAGATGTAAGCTCGCTCGGCAGGCCCGTCTACTACCATTTCCGCTGAAAACGAAATCGATTTTGGAGACGCTTTTCCACCGGACAATGCCGATGTTAAATCTATTTTGGAAATTTTGCCTCCGTTGTGGCGAAGGATGGCTTTCTTGCCATCTTTCAGAACGTATAGCTCGCCCGGTCCACTGCTGCCAAGAGAGAGCGCCTTGGTCGTCGAACGATCGCGGACTTTGTTAATCCAAAGCCCCCATTCGTTGTCGATTCGAGCCGTGTAAACCAATGCCTCGCCGTCGTCTGTCAATGCGAAATCGCCAACTGAGGCCGACATAAGCGTGATTCTTCTCAAGCGTGGCGGTAAGTCGTTTGTATCGAAATCAATTGGCTTACTTTCTTCGGCTTTATTCTCCGGTTCTTTTCCAGCCGTTGTCCTCTTGGGTTCGTCTGTCTTCTTTGAGTTTGCTTTCTTTTGTTTGTCGGCTTTCTTTTTCTTTAAAGCGAGTTCACGTTTGCTCAATGTCGCTTCATCGTAGGCAGCCTGGTTCAGGTAAAGCGCCAAGATGTCGTTCTCACTGCCCCATGACCCGTGACTTCGCATCCCGTAGCGATCTGATTGATAAAGCAATGCCGTTCCGTTGGATGCGAACTTGGGCGTGCTTTCGGCATAGCCACTATCCGAAATATTGACGATTTTCCCATCAGCTAAATTGACGGCACCGATTTCACTCGTCCATGATTTGTGTCCATGATAAGTAAATGTAAGCCAACGGCTATCCGGCGACCAAGCGTATTCAATATCACCGTCAGTGTAGGAGAAGTTGACTTTGCCCGGCACTAATTCACTTGATTTGTTGGTCTTCACATCGAGCACTCGAAGTTCAATTCGATTGCGAAGATAGGCGAGTTTTTTGCCGTCGGGAGAGACCACCGGTTGAAAAGTCTCCTCATCGGAAACGAGAACGGAATCTTCTTTTAGCAAAGTTGAGTTTGCGAATCCGTCTTCATCGTTGGAAACGATCGATGTCTTGTAAATGTTCCATGAGCCTTCACGTTCGGCCGCATAATACAACGTTCGGTCATCACCCCAACTAAGGGATCGTTCCTGCGTAGCGGTGTTGGTAATCTGCTTGGTCGTACCAAACTCAACCGAGGCAACATAGACTTCGCCTCGTACAACAAGAGCAATCTCTTCCTCATTTGGCGAAACCACAAATTCGGTTGCGTTGTCGCGGAATGTTTGCAACCGTGTGTCATTTTCTCGTCGACCGACGTACGTCGTCACATCCACCCTTGAAGATTTGCCCTTACTAGATCGAACCCAAATCTCACCGTTGAATCCGTAGCAAAGTGTCCCGTCTTCAGCGCGGCTTAAAAATCGGACTGGGTGAATGGCGTGATTAGTGACTTGACTCCGTTTCGAAGCGTCACTCGCATTAACTTTCCAGACATTGAATGTCCCATTTTCTTCCGATAAAAAGAAAATTGCCTTTCCGTCGACGGACCAAACGGGGTTTCGATCCTCGCCAGCAAATTCGCTGAGCTTTTTATATTTCCCCGACGCAATTTCATAAGTCCAAACATCTCGTGTAACGGATGAGACATGATGTTTTCGGAGATTGTCTTCATAGCCTTTGTAATCATGAAAAGCGATTTTCTTTCCGTCTGGTGAAAAGCTTGCGAAATTGGCAGACGTGGTCATGATCTGGTTGGGGCGACCGCCTTTTACGGGCACCGTGTACAATTCTTCCATCGAAGTGGTGCCGATGACTGCCGTGTGTCGATCTTGTCGACCCGAGGTGAAAAGAACTTCTTTGCCATCGGGTGAAAAAGCGGTAGGGATATCATTCGCCGAATGGAATGTCAGGCGGTTGGCTTTTCCGCCGATCGATGGAACGACAAATAGATCAAAATTTCCATGCCGATTTGAGGCGAAAACGATGTTTTTTCCGTCTTGTGACCAAACGGGAGATTTCTCATAACTCGAATGAGAAGTGACCAATTTTGCGTCGCCGCCAGTTGTAGGCACTGTCCAAATGTCGCCATGAAATGAAAATGCAATTGTTTTTGCATCCGGTGAGATTGCAGGATACCGCATCCAATTTTCGGACGCATGGGATAGTGAACCGTTTGCAAAAACGATGCTGCACATGAGCAGGAAAAGAATCAATGCAATGTGCCGTGGATTCTGGCAAAAGCAGATAGGGTTTTTGGTATTCATACGATTCAAGATGCGGTTAGGGATTTGGAGTCACTGAACTGTTATTCTAATTGCTTCACGGCGGATGTGTTATCCGAGTCATTTTGCGGAATGGATAAAGATTTGTTCCACCAAAATACTTCGGAGTTCAATTCAATTTGATGGATCGTTCCTCAAACGGTATTTTTAAAAGCAGATCAGATCAATTGGACATCGACGGACTGCATTCCCGTTCTAATCGACTAGAATGAAGTTTTGAATTGTAGTTTCGAAGAGCCAAAACGTGTATCGAGTTTCACATACTATTGTTTTTTGCTTGATTGCAATCTCTTGCTTTTCCCCCCTGGTGAAAGCTAATGGCAATCCGCGCAATGTGATTTTTATTCTCAGTGACGATCATCGATACGACTTTATGAGTTGTGTCGAGAATTGTCCCACGTTTCTTAAAACACCCAACCTCGACAGAATGGCCAACGAGGGCGCGCTCATTCAAAATGCGTTTGTGACAACAGCACTATGCTCACCGAGCAGGGCATCGATCTTGACCGGACGGTACATGCATGGGCACCGAGTGGTCGACAACCAGCGGCCCGTTCCGAAAGGAACGACGTTTTTTCCTCAACTGATTCAGAAGGCTGGCTACCAAACCGCGTTTGTTGGTAAATGGCATATGGGACATGAAAATGATCAGCCGCGACCTGGGTTCGATCATTGGGTGAGTTTCAAGGGTCAGGGCGCATATTTCAATCCTGTCTTAAATACCAATGGCACCAGAAAAGAATACAAGGGATACACCACCGATGTTCTGACAGATCAAGCTGTCAATTGGCTGAATCAAAGGGACACCAATAATCCGTTTTTCATTTATTTATCCTTTAAGGCGGTGCACTATCCATTCCAACCGGCACCTCGAAACAAAGGGAAATTTGCAAACGATGAAATTGATTACCCCGAAACCATGGCAAACACAGAACGGAATTATCAGACGCAACCACGTTGGGTTAAAGATCGGCGATACAGCATCCACGGAATTGATCACATGGAAACTGGTCCTTTCGATAAAGATCCGGTTCCTGACTTCGACGCGTTGTATAAACAATATTGTGAAACGGTGGTCGGGATTGATGAAAATGTCGGGCGAGTCTTAAGCTGGCTCGATGAGAATGATTTGGCGAAGGACACGCTTGTTATCTACACCAGCGACAATGGCTTTGAATTGGGGGAACATGGGTTTTACGATAAGCGCGACGCCTTTGAGCATTCGATCCGTGTTCCGATGGTTGCCTACGCACCAGGATTAATAAAGCCAAAAACAAAAATTACTCAAATGGTCCAGAACATCGATATCGCCCCTACCCTTCTGGAATCATTTGGTATCAAGCCGCCAATTCAATTGAAAATGGACGGCGACTCTTTTTTTTCTCTTCTTGAAGGTGGTGACAAACCGTGGCGAGATCACATACTGTACGAATACCACTGGGAATGGAATTTTCCGGCGACCCCGACAACCTTTGCGATAAGAACCGACCGTTTCAAATACATTTATTATCATGGCGTATGGGACCACAACGGGTTTTATGACTTGCGCACGGATCCACTGGAGCGTCATAACCTGATTAAAGTACCTGGTTATCAGTCGCAAATCGCGAAAATGCGTGGCCAGATGTTTGCGGAGCTTGAGGCCGCTGGTGGATTGGTATTGCCCGTTCGGCCGCCGGTCGGTGAACGACTGGATCAGCGAAAATTAACTCGCTAATCGCATTTCGAAGATTTGGTGGCTGAAGGATAGGCTTTCCAGGCCGCCGATTAAATCAAATGCGGAAGGGATCGCTTGATGTACTCTACGGTCGTTGGTTTAATTAACGTAGGCGACTTTCATTCTCACTTCCTATCTCAGATCAAAACAAAATGACGAAAAAATCATGGCTTATCGTGGCCGCCGTTTTAATTGCTGCTGTGCAAAGTATCTTTGCTGTTAATGACGTATCAGCAGATGAAATCAGGCATTCTTTCCTTGGTTGCGGAAAAGCGAATCGCGTTGTCATCGTGGGCGAAGATGGAAAAGTCGAATGGAAATTTGATATGCCGGCAAGTGATGGCTGGGTGCTTCCAAACGGAAACGTGCTGCTCGCTTTGTACGGCACCAAAGAATTCCCAAACGGCGGTGTTGTTATTGTCGATCGAAAAACCAAGGAAATTCTTTATAAATACAAAGGGCAACAAAAAGAGATTTCTACCGTTCAGGTTTTGCCCGATGGTAATTATCTGGTCGCCGAACTTGGCCCCCAACCGCGAGCGATTGTGCTCAATGAAAAAGCTGAAGTGATCAAAAAGATGCCGTTTCAATGCCAAAAAGGAAACGCGCACATGCAAACTCGAATGCTTAGAATCTTGCCAAATGGAAACTACATTGCCCCGCATCTTTTGGATTTTGCGGTAAAAGAGTACGATCCATCAAATGGCAAGGTTGTGAGAGAATTTCCAACGGACGATCGTGGGCGTGAAAAACGGGATTGGCCTTTTACGGCAATCCGACTTGATAACGGAAACACGTTGATTGGGTGTACCAACGGAAATCGTGTGATCGAAGTCGATGCCAAGGGAAAAATCGTTTGGAGCGTCGACAACGATGACATCGGTAAAAAATTGATTGATGACGCGTGCGGCGTTCAGCGTTTGCCAAACGGAAACACAGTTATCACCAGTTATCACGCCGGTGGAGACAAGGTCAAACTTTTGGAAGTGACTCGTGATAAAAAGGTCGTGTGGACCTACAACGGTATGAACGCCGGTTTCCATCATTTTCAAATCTTGACCACCAACGGCAAAAAGCTTGAAAACAACTTGATGAAATAACAGAGAATGAGCAGGCAACCGAATTTGCCCGGCGGATTCGGTTATCTTTTCCTGTCGCTATCAGGCAAAGCTCGGATTTATCTAACCGCATGGGCATCGCCTCGCGAGTAATAAGTGTTACCTCGCGAGTAGAGTTGTCGTCTCCGATTAGAGGTATCGTTTCCAACTCGATTTGGGTTGCTTCGGTTAGCCTTTTTTTGACACGAAGAAATATTCCTGCGTCCCGTCTTATTAATGTTAGAAGAATCATCCGACACGCGGCATTCGGTACGCGGCCCGTTGGGCACGCGGTTTATGCAAGGGGATCGCCGACTGGTGAGGCGTCTCTATTTGTTAAACCTCGTGGGCACAGTCCCGCGAGTAGATGAGTCACACCGCGATTAGAGTCATCGCGCCGCGAAGAGGATTTCCGCCATCATTGAAGTGCATGTTGACCGATGATTTATGCTTCAATATTTTGGAGCGAACGAATTCTGAAGTTTTATTTAGTAGGTCAACGACATGCTTGGTTTTTAGAGTTTGAATCAAGCGCTCTGACGGATGGGAAGTTTTGTAAATCGATTGAAGTATCGGTTCAGTCTTTTTATAAATGGCAACGGCGGTTAAAAGATGAAAACACCGTTGGCTTGCCGAAACCAAAATCACCTCAGTTTGTCCTTATTTGATTGCCATCTTTGGCAGTCACATCATCAAGGTTAACGCCGTCTTCCGCAGGCTCGCCAACTTTGAAAATCGAGTCTTCCAATGGTGTCGTTCTTCGGGTTCCAAACAATGTGGATTCACTTCGCCCGTTGTTGATCCTGCTGTCGGAATCAGGAGTGCAGCAATGTTCGAATTGTTTGACGGTGTGCAAGTTGTTCTTAGCACGACAGCCACAGATATGCGACGTGGCTTTGATAGACTGAGTAGGTTGACGCAGTCACTACTTCAGAAAGATCCAATGCCCGGTCACTTGTTCGTTTTTCGAAACAGCAATGGCAATACGTAAGAAAATTCACGGGGATCAAGATGGTTTGGCGATTTGGTACAAGCGACTTGAGCAAGGTACTTTGAAGTTTCCTACAGACAACAAGGCCAAAGACGATGTGAAGGTAGGGATTGAAATTTCTAGTAGCGAAGTGACTCTGCGACTTGGCGGAATCGACTTGCGAATCGCTCGCAAAAGGGATATCCCCGTTTTCAATGTGAAATCAAAAGAAACGCCCCCGATTCATCATGCCCCGTCATTTAGCCAATGGATTCGGGTTAGGAACATACTCGGGTTAGGAACATACATGGGTTAGGAACATACATGGGGCGTTCGCTAAATGACGTTGTTTACTTTGCCCGATTCTCAAACCAGTACAATCCAGATTTTCCGGGGCAGACCAAGTCAAGATCGCCATCCATGTCCATGTCACGTGCAACCATTTGTAACCCGGTGCCTGCTGTTCCCCTTTCGAAATCCTTCAGGGCCCAACGGTTTTTGGCTGCTTTGGGTGTTGATTTTTTTGCCGGTTTTCCTTCGTAAACAATCTTCTTCGCCCACTTTGATTTCGAAGTGTCGAATTGATAGCTATAAATGCATGACGGATCGGTATCGCCTGGTTCGACCTCGTGTGCATAAACACGCTTGCCTGTGACAACCTCTTCAATTCCGTCCCCATCCAGATCGGCAAGAAGCAATGTGTGAACTTGCGAAAACGAAGTATCGATTCGGTCGCGAACCCATGTTCGTTTCCCGTTAACCGGTTTGTCCTGGCGTAGCCAAAACAATCCGTGAGTGTGTCCCATACCCCAAACGATATCGGTGTCACCGTCTCCATCGAAGTCTCTTCCGAGGATCATGATGCCGGCCGCACCCAGTTCAAATTCAGGATGAAACATCCATTGATCTTCCTGCGGGTTTTTGGGTTGCTCGAACCAACCTTTGGGTGAGATGATGTCCAGCCGTCCGTCTCTATTGATGTCGCCAACTCCGACTCCGTGTCCAGCTCCAGTTCGACCAAGGCTGTGTTTCTTCCATTGGACGGGCGAAGTTTGAGTTAACTCGTACCAAGCGACCTCACCACCAATGTTTGGAAGGAAATCTTTTCTACCGTCGCCATTGATATCAACCAGCTCCCCCGTTTCCATAGGGCCTGGCTTATCGATCAAGTGTTCCGTCCACCTCTCGGTCGGATTCTTTCCTTGTTCAACCCAGCTAATCTGCCGGCTAAAGTAAGCGCAGGTTACGATATCGAGTTTACCATCCCCATTCACATCGATTGGGCAGTCGGCGAAATCTTCGTAATAGTGAGGGTTGGTTCCGGCAGCAACGTCACGGATCTGATGTCGCGTCCATTTCGGTGCTTCATACCAAGAGTCACCCGAGAACACGTCCGGTTTGCCATCGTTATTAAAATCACCTACTCCCGCAGCTTCGAACGGCGATTGGTCATTGATGGTGTGTTTTTTCCAGGCGGGTGAAGTCCCGATGGACGCTGTTTTTGACGAAAGGAATCCGAGATCGGTCAACCACGACTTCAGATCAGCTGGCCACTCTGTTACACGTTTTTTTGTTTTTCGAAGACATAACCGTGGCCACCGTCGTGATAAATGTGAAGTTCTGATTTGACTTTTGCTCGTTTAAGGGCGAGGAACAAAAGAACGCTTGCCTCGCACTTGACTGGATCATTCGCTGCATGGGCAAAAAACGTTGGCGGTGTTTGTGCGTTAACGATGTATTCTTTTTGAAGCCGTGTTCCTTCTTTGTTGACGATTCCCCCGGGGTAAATCAAAGCGGCAAAATTGGGTGCGCATGACTGCTCGTCTGCTCTGTCGATCGCGTCATATAGACGTTTACCATTTTTTATCGATGTCATAGCGGCAGTTTCACCGCCAGCGGAGAAACCAAGCACACCGATTCGTTCCCTATCGATTCCCCATTTTTCCGCGTTTTGCCGTGCCATGCTTATCGCCCGTTGCGTATCGATGACCGGGCCTTCCCACTTGCCGGGCGAGCCAAGGTATCCGGTCGGTACGCGATATTTCAAAAGGACAGCTGTCACACCAATTGAATTGAACCACTCTGCGACTTCAGTACCCTCCAGATCCCACGCGAGAATCGTAAATCCGCCACCGGGGCAAATGACAACCGCCGCACCGTTAGCGAGTTCCTTTTTGGGTTTGTAGACATGGATTTCTGGCGAAGAAACATTGCCCAATCGAATCACTTTTTCGCCGGCGACCAAATTGCCGTTCGGTCCAGATAGATCTTTTTCTGGTCCGTTCGTTTTTGATGCCGGACCGGGTGGTGTTGCTTTCCAAAGCTTGATGACCTGTGGCTCAACGCTGGGAGTCGCCGATTGACCGTAGGTTAAAAGCGGCAGCACGCAAAGTTGAATCAATGAAAAAAAAACGCTGGTGATTCGAATCATTCGAAAATCCGTGGTGATGAATGGGGGGCCGGGCATGAATATTAAACCACCAAATGCAACGAGGTGGAACCGGAAAATGCCTGCATTTTTTGGTTGGTCTTTTTGAGCCAGTTTCATTATCCACCGATCTGCTTGTCCACCCTTCTTCAAGACCGTTTCCTTTTTCGCCAACTTATCCCAAATGAGCGTCATTCCGATCAAGCCATTTGTCAATTCGAATATGTCATTCACAAACCCACCGGCCACCATTTCGTATATTCCAAACAATCGAGTCATCGAATTCCAGTAGATGTTTACATTGACGCGAGCTTGGATGCCGTTCCGATTCAACAAGCCCTAATGGCCGCTGATATTTTTTTATCGTTAATCAAAACGTGTCCGCTAGTTTTGCCACAGCGTTCTCCTGGGTTGTGAACCAAGTTTTACTCCAGCAAAAATATGAGTCGGTTTTTTTATTCGGCTGAGCTCAAGGCAATTTTTCCATCGCAAGCCAAATGAGGATACCCGATCCAAAATTTCGTCAAACGCCGGTATACTTGGATATAACGCGGATCCCATTAGAAAGAAGAAAAGGAATGAACATGCGAGCGATATTAAGTTTGATATTTGCGGTTGGCATTTTGGCCTCCCCCGTTTTGGCACAACCCAAGACGATGACCCCTGAGTTGCTTTGGAAGCTTGGTCGGCTTGGCAGCGCAACAGTGTCGCCTAAGGAAAACGTAATCGTCTACACCGTTCGGAATTACGAGCTAAAGGACAACGCTGGAAAGAGCACCATTTTTGTCAAGGTTGTTGGAAATGGCAGCACGATTTCTCCCGTTTCCGATTGGAAAGTGGTGGGCGCCTTGGATTGGATCAATTTCCAAGGTGAAGATCAGCTTGTTTTCGAGGGAATGCGAGGCGACGAAAAGAATCCGGGCGTTCAAGCTTGGATGCTGAGATTATCCGATCTCAAGCTTACCAAGATGACAGATATTGAGGGTGGTATCTCGAACCTGAAGGTGTCACCAACGGGAAAGCATCTGGCATTCACGTTGGATGTGAAAATGGACAACACGGTCAATGAGCTTTATGAGGACCTCCCGCATGCGGACGCCCGGATTATTGACGGTTTAATGTATCGACATTGGAACCAGTGGCACGACTACAAGTATTCGCATCTGCATGTCGCTGCTATTGGTGAAAATGGTACCGCCGGAAAACCTTTGGATTTGATGCCTGGAATCAAAGCTGACTGTCCTGTTCCGCCGTTTAGTGGCTCTGAAAATTTTGCCTGGTCACCGGACGGAACGGAGCTTGCCTACACGACAAAGATCGAAGAGAAATGGGCAGAGTCGACGAACAGCGACGTTTATGTTGTAAAAGCAACAGGCGGAGTGGCAAAGAATATTTCTGAGGGACGTCCCGGCTACGACAACAATCCGGTTTACTCGCCTGACGGAAAGTCGATCGCGTTTAACTCAATGCCGCGTGCCAGTTTCGAATCGGATCGAAATCATATCATGGTCTACAATCGCGAAAGTGGTTCGATCACCGATGCAACCTCCGAACTGGACCAAACATGTCATGGCGCTCATTTTCTTCCCGGTGGCGGATTTGCTTATTCAAGTGAGCACATGGGCACCGATCAGATCTTTGCCGTGAAATCGAAGCTGGGTGTTTCGGACGATTCCAAGTTTGGCAAGCAGCTTACCAAAGGCCGTTATAACTTTAGCCTTCAAAAGGTAATGAAGGATGGCAAGCGGGGTTTGGTATCTTACATGTCGATGTTGAGACCGCGGGAGTTGGGAATCGTTGATTTTGAGACCGGTGAGCTAACAGCCGTCAGTGACATTAACGGCGAAATTTACAAAGATTTGCAGCTTCCAACGATTGAGGAACGATGGATTGACTCAACTGATGGAAAGAAGATTCATTCTTGGGTCATTTATCCGCCCAATTTCACTCCTGAAAAGAAATGGCCATTGTTGCTTTACTGTCAGGGGGGCCCACAAGGTCAAATTGGCCAATGGTTCTCATTCCGTTGGAACTTTACTTTGATGGCGTCCCAGGGTTACGTCATCGTTGCACCCAACCGCCGCGGGCTTCCAGGATTCGGACAAGAGTGGAACGACCAGATCAGTGGTGATTGGGGTGGTCAGGCGATGAAGGATCTGCTGTCGGCGACCGACGCCATGACGGAGGAGCCCTTTATCAACAAAGAAAAAGTGGGCGCAATTGGCGCCAGTTTTGGTGGATACACTGTTTATTGGTTAATGGGTAACGCTGCCGACAAATTCGCGACCATGATTGCACATTGTGGCGTGTTTAATTTGGAGTCAATGTATGGCTCGACCGAAGAACTCTTTTTTGTGAACTGGGACTTGGGCGGACCGTATTGGAAGGGGGGCGAGCTGCAGAAGAAATACAATCTGTTTTCGCCTCATCGTTTTGTGAGGAATTGGAAGACCCCATTGATGGTCATCCACGGGGAAAAAGATTTCCGAGTTCCGGTAACGCAGGGTATGGAGGCGTTTACAGCGGCCCAAGTTCAGGGCGTTCCTTCACGATTTCTATATTTTCCTGAAGAAGGTCACTGGGTGATGAGCCCTCAAAATGGTGTGCTTTGGCATCGACTGTTCTTTGACTGGTTGGACCGATCATTGAAATAATCGACGTGTGAAGTTTAGAAATGGTATGGTTTCTCAGAAAGGCCGCCTCTGATGGCGGCCTTTTAAATTAGCTGATCAGTCAAACGTTGTCTTAGCCAATTGGGCCTGCTTTTAGGAATGAGCGTCGACGAATGGCTTGAGTAGCTAAATTGCAAAATGACGTGCGTAGAATTGATCGGTGAAAAGATCCACGACCAGAGTTAGTTATGAAATGTCGCTGGTGAGTTGAAACAGATGTTGGATTTAATCAACGGCGGATCTTTTTTGCTGAGCCCAACGGGATCGGGTCTTGATGGATTGGCATTTGAATGCAACGATGGGGCTCAAGATTTCTGTGCTAACTGATGGAAATCACAATTGGAAGGTAAGCGAATGGTTAGCGTGCTCATTGGAACTGAGTTGCCTCGCAAGGGGTTGCGGGTTCGAGTCCCGTGCCTTCCGCTAAAGAAACCCCGTAAAACCAATCGTTTTGCGGGGTTTTTCGTTTTGCGGGGTTTTTCGTTTTGAAATAGTTTGCGGGATCCACCCCAGGGGCACTGAATTGGATCAATATTGGGTAAGGAGTCATCTAAGCGGAACCTGCTGATTGAATTGCAGCCCAAAAGAAAAAGTTCTTTATCTCATGTAGGTTGTAGTCTTCAGCTGCTACTCGCTTATCTGCCTCCATATTGGCTCGGTTTAAAACATTGACTCAGCGGCTCGCCACCGAAGTTGTACCGGGGCGACCGCTGTCGCCAGTTTCCCGAGTGCGGCCGAGTGCCCCGCCGATGATTTGGTTGCAGCGATCGAGCGGGTTGATCTGAGCGGGTTGATCTGAGCAATTCGACCGAATCTTTTAGGCCGCTTTGTTGAGCAAAGAGTTGGCGTGTACCGAACCTAAGCGGAGGCGGACACTGCCGCAGCAGCTTTCCGCTAAGTGCCCCAGTCCGCGTGCACAGAAAAAATTAGACGACTTGCTGTAAGCGGAGCGCAGCCCACTTCCTTCCTGCTCGAAGGAAGTTACCCAGAGTTGGTAGCCAGTGAATCTCCGTATGTCATGATTGTATGACTAAAGGAAATTTACGAAACAAAGTCGACTAACAGTTGCCCGAGATTATAAGCTCGCGGCGGTTAAGAAGGTCATTGAGCAAGGCTTATCCTAGGCAGAGGTCGCTCGTGAGCTTGGCATTCGAGACACGCTGGTCCACAGCTGGGGAAGGCCCTTGGCGCGGTGGAACGCTCCAGGCCGAGGTCAATCAGAGCCCGTCGGTCGAAATGGAATTAGAGTGCTGTCGGAAAGAAATGATTGTGTTTTTCCGCTTGCGTTAAGTTCTGTTGATCGTCCGATGGAGCAAATTCGGAGATTGTTCCGGCTGTTGAAAGTGCTGCACCTCTTGCATCGAAACGTCAGAATTTATTCGTTGTTGGCGAGATCTAGGAAAACGATGTGCGAGGGGTTTCCTACGGCAGCAAAATTTCCGGTAAACTGAAGTTTGCCCGTCTCTCGGTTCACGCGGAATATCGCAACACTATCGGTTCGTTGGTTGCAGCAGTATAGGAAGTTTCCTGTTGGATCAAAGGTAAAGCTACGTGGGTAATTTCCATGCGTCCACTGGTCTCCAATTCGTTTTAGTTGACCATCTTTTGCGACGGCAAAGATTGCAATTGTGTCGTAGAGTCGATTCCCTCCATAAACGAATCGACCGTCATTGGAGACGAGAATCTCGGAGCAGAAGTTGCTTCCCAAAAAACCGTTGGGCAATGTTCCGATTGTTTGGCGTTGTTTTAATTGCCCCACTTTTGCATCGTAGTCAAAAAGAGCGATGGTTGAGCCCTCTTCCTGAATCGAATAGAACCACTTGCCATTTGGATGGAAATGAAAGTGACGCGGGCCGTCACCCGGAGGAAGAGAAACGTATGGCGGATTATTGGCAGTCAGAACGCCCGTTGCTTGATCGAATTTCCAGATGTAAATTCTGTCCAGTCCTAGATCGACATGTATCACAAAACGACCAGTTGGATCCGACTGAATCATATGAGCGTGGGTACGATCATGACCGCTGATTGCAAAGCTCCCTTTCGGAGCATTGGTTGCTTTTGTCGGTCCAATTTTTCCGACGTCTTCTTTTACGTCCGAGGGGATTCCAAGTCGACCGTCACTCAAGATTGGCAATACGGATACGGACCCACCAAAATAGTTTGCGACCAGCAAGTATTTCCCAGACGGATGGATGCTGGCGTAGGTTGGTCCTGCTCCCCCTGATCGAACGGTGTTAAGCTGCTTGAGGCTCCCATTTGATGGGTCGATGGCAAACGCGCTGACTGAACCCTCTTTATTGTCACCGACGTGATCCGTTTCGTTGGTGGAGTAAAGCCGTGTTCCGGCCGTGTTGACAGCGAGACAGCTAGGGCTCGTTCCCATTCTGACTTCAGCAATCGGTGTCATCGATCCATCTGTGCGATTCACTTCGAACAGATGGATTCCTTTCCCGTTACCGGGTGGCAGGTCAACCTGAGTGGGAAGCATATCTTTTAAAGGAGAACTAAACGTTCCGACATACGCCAAAAGCGGTTTGTCATTCGAACGTGGTTCAGCGGAAGAAAGTTGGTTTGTGACCGTAACGGCACCCGCCGTGATTAGAGAGCTTTTCAAAAACACGCGTCTTGTGGAGCTGATTTTTGTCATGAATCCAAACCAAGTAATGATGTCGCAATTGGGAGGCCCCTAACTGCGAAATTGTTTATTCTTCTTTTGCGAGATCGCAAACGTTTTATCTAGTGGTCATTGTATTGGGAACATGAACGCTTCACAAATGCGAATCTATAAGGAGTGATTATTGAGTGAGTATCGATCGCCATGGTTTTTTATAGTGGCGATTATGGAATGCCGTAATCAAAAAATAATTTAAGTCCAAGAATTAGAAGTTGGAAGCAGATTAGGTTATGATGTTGGCGAAGTTCACGTTCAAATTCACATCGAATCGGCCGCTGAGGCCGAGCATATCAAAGGAGACTGCGATGAAGAACCAAAACACGCGTCGCGATTTTATTAAAAAAACCGCGATGGGTACGGGTGCGGCGATGGCCACCCCGTATTTTAGCTGGAACCAAAAGGCATTCGCGAACCAAGAGAAAAACGATAAGCCAAACATCGGTTGCATCGGTGTCGGAAGTATGGGCACTGGTGACGCACAGGGACACGCACGGTTCGGGAATGTTGTTGCGGTTTGTGATGCGGACGAAAAGCATGCTCTTCGTGCGAAGAATCACAAGAACATCGGCAAAGGAAAAGCAGATGCTTACGAAGATTACCGCAAAGTTCTAGACCGGAAAGACATTGACGTCGTTAGTATCGTGACGCCGGATCATTGGCATATCAAGATCGCGATTGAAGCATTGGAGGCTGGTAAGCACGTTTTCTGTCAGAAGCCATTGACGCTTACACTGGAAGAAAACCAACTGATTCGTCGTGCATGTGAAAAGCACAAGGATCTTGCCTTTTTGGTTGGTACTCAACAGCGGAGCGATCGCAACAAATTTATGCGTGCTGTGAACATGGTGCAAAAAGGTTTGCTTGGAAAGATCAAGCATGTCACTGTCGGAATCAATGGCTCGCCGACTGGTGGACCATTCCCGGTTGCTGATGTGCCCAAGGAGTTGAATTGGGATCTATGGCAAGGCCAAGCAGAGGACAAGGACTATCGACAACGTCGATGTCATTATGAATTCCGTTGGTGGTATGAGTATTCAGGCGGTAAATTCACCGACTGGGGAGCACACCACGTCGACATCGCAATGTGGGCACTCAACCAAAACGGTGCCAAACAGGGACCTGTAGAAATTGACGGAACAAATTGCGAGCATCCGGTCGAATACAAAGACGGATACGCAACTGTCGATGACTGCTATAACACGTCTCATAAGTTTTCGGTCAAGCATCGTTTCGCCGATGGAATCACCATGGATGTAAACAGTGCCGGCGACAACGGAATTACCTTTGAAGGTGAGAAGGGGCGCATCTTTGTGAATCGTGGAAAGATCGTTGGAAAGCCAATCGAAGAGAATTGGGACAAAGACGTCTACACCGACGAAGCTGTTACGGAACTTTACAAAGGCAAACCCCACGAAGGCCACAAGAACAACTTTTACCGTTGTATTCGTGAAGGTGGTTTGACTGTTTCTGATCCGTTCAGTCACGTTCAAGCAATGGCAGCATGTCACTTAAGCGCCATAGCGGCACGCCTCGGTCGCAAGATCACTTGGAATCCACTGACCGAGAAGATTATGGGCGATGAGCAAGCTGCAGCGATGATCGCTCGCACCCCGCGAAAGGGCTTTGAAATCCTAAAGGTCTGATAGCAATCTAACCTGTCGTTCGTCAAATGCACTTCGTCAAATGCACTTAGCGAAGGAACTGGATTTGCGATGAAACGAAAACGAGCGGTACCCATGGTACCGCTCGTTTTTTATTTGAATTAGACCGGAATCTATTGCAACTTAGCTGATGACCTGGTTGATCACTTTTGAGGCTTCAACACCAGTCAGCGTAAAATCAAGACCTTGGAAACGATGTGAAAATCGTTCATGATCGACGCCCAGCAAATGCAACGCTGTCGCATGCAAATCACGCACATGGACCGGGTCGACAGCAACATTGTAACTGAAATCATCCGTGGCTCCGTAGGTCATCCCTGGTTTTACGCCGCCCCCAGCCATCCAAACAGTAAAGCATCGCGGGTGATGATCGCGACCAGCTGCAGGGTCGTCCCATTTCCCTTGACCGGCAACGCCCCGTCCAAATTCACCTCCCCAGAGTACCAGTGTGTCGTCCAGTAGCCCACGTTGCTTCAGATCACGTATCAATGCGGCGCTGGGTTGATCCGTGTCAACGCATCTTGAAACGCACCAGGCCCCAAGCCGCGAATGATGATCCCAATCTGGATGGAAAAGCTGAATGAATCGTACGTCACGTTCCACAAGCCGCCGAGCAAGAATGCAATTGGCGGCATAACTTCCTGGCCGTCGGGAATCGGGACCATAAAGTTCAAACGTCGATTCGGGTTCATCGCTGAGATCGGCTAATTCCGGCACGCTGGTTTGCATTCGGAAAGCCATCTCGTATTGTTCAATACGTGTCTGAATTTCCGGGTCGAGTGACTGGGCATATCGTCGCTGATTCATCGAACCAAGACCATCCAGCATTGCACGTCGAAGCTTTGGCGGAAAACCTTCTGGATCGTTTAGGTAAAGAACAGGATCGCGAGCATTTCGGAGCTTCACGCCTTGGTGTCGCGACGGAAGGAACCCGCTGCCCCAATAGTGATCGTAGAGTGGCTGATCACTCGAGCGTTTCATTTTCGAAATCAGAACGAGATAGTCCGGTAAATTTTTGTTGATACTTCCCAATCCGTAACTTGCCCAGCATCCAAAACTTGGCCGTCCCGGCAATTGATGCCCCGTCAGGAACTTAGTCATTGCAGGTGCGTGGTTAATCTGATCCGTCACCATACTTTTGACGAAACACAACTCATCCGCTATCGATGCCGTATGGGGAAGCCACTCGCCGACGGTCGCTCCGCTTTTTCCGTGCCGTTTAAATTTCGCAAGTGGCGGTAATATTAATTGCTTCTTTCCCTTGGTCATCCCTGTCAGACGCTGCCCTTGGCGAACGCTGCTTGGTAATTCGGTACCCGCTAATTTATGCAAGTTCGGTTTATGATCGAAAAGTTCGATCTGCGAGGGACCGCCTGATTGTGTCAGAAAGATGACCCGTTTGGCTTTGGGAGCAAAGTGCGGCAAATCGCGCTTGATTTGGTCAGCAAACGTCTCTTGGCCCAGTAGAGAACCTGCAGCGATCGCTCCGATGTTGAATCCCGCTTGGTTCAAAAACGACCTTCGGCACAGTAAGTTCCTTGAATCATTCACAGGTGATTGCCTCATCCAGGTTTAGCATCAAATTGGCAATGGTCATCCACGCCGCCGTTTCAGCGACACGTTTTTCGTCGACAGGACGCTGCTGTCCTGCAATGGTGAATCGAGTCGCATCGGCGGTATGAAGCTTGTAATAATCGTACGCAGTCTGAAAAACAGACTCGATATCATGAAGCTCTTCCTTGCTCAAGGTTCGTGAGAGAATCCGCGTCGCCAAGATGCCGATTCGTTTGGGGATAGAATCTCCATTGGGTTTTGAAAGTTTATCGGCGAGTACTCGAGCCGCTTCGAGCGAATTGTTGTTGTTCATCAACGTTAAGGCATGGAGCGGTGTGTTGGTGCGACGGGTGCTCACCTCACAGACTCGCCGCTGTGCATTATCAAACAGGAATGTTGGGGCACTTGAACGCCGCCAGTACGCATAAAGTGTACGACGGTATTGTGCCGGTCCAAGACTTGGTTGATAACGGAACCGGCCCATTGTGTTTTCTGACCAGACTCCATCGGGTTGATAAGGATAAACCGGTGGCCCTCCAATCGCACTGTTCAGTAAATTGGAAACCCGAAGCCCATTATCGCGAATCATCCACGCCGGCAAACGGAATCGGGAAGCTCTCGCCAACATGCGATTCTGCGGATCCACAGCAAGTAGCTGTGCTGTGGTGTTGCTGCTTTGCCGATAGGTTTCACTTGTCGCGATCAACTTTAATATGTGACGTAGGTCCCAATCCTTTTCCATCAGCTCGACGGCCAGCCAATCAAGTAATTTGGGATGCGTTGGGAATTCGCCCTGCAGTCCAAAATCTCCAGGTGTTCTCACGATCCCTTCACCGAACATTATCTGCCACAAATGATTCACAACCACTCGGGCGGTCAACGGATTCTGCCGATCTACAATCCATTTTGCAAGATCCAATCGAGATTGTGATTTTTCCTCAGGCCACTTTAAGATCGAAGGCAGCATTGCAGGTTTAACTTCGTCACCCTTCGCATCCCAAACACCTCGAACGAGAACGTGGGTCGTCCGCGCATCTTTCCGCTCGCGCAGGACCATTACTGAACGAGGTTTTGCATTGGATCGCGTTGCGTTCAACTGTTGCTTCGCGGTATTCAGGCGTTTGAGATGGCCCTGGTAAACCACATCGGTTAGGAGGAATTGTTTTAGCAGCCGCGAACGTAATTCACTCGGCACGGAGCCAATATCTTTGGTGGAAAGTCTTGATAGCTCACTCATGGGGGATTTGCCGTCGACCCGAGCAACGGTCTCACCCGCTTCCGAGGTGATGGATAGACGAAAACGTCCAATGTTGGCGTTTCCAATATTGGATCGATGCCGAAGCAGTATGACAAACTGGTCGCCGTGCTGAACGGCAGTGGGTTTTTCAAGAGCAAATACGCCGATGTGGGACGCCGCGTTCTTTACGCCTTCTGTGGTCCAGCCATTTCGAGCATCATCATTTAGTGTTTTTGCAATGGCGGAATAGTCGCTAAATAATTTGCTTTTGCGTCTTGGATTAGCCTCAACATCAGCCAGTGCTTTCGATATTTCAAGTTCTTTTTCCGTATTTGTACCTTTCTGTTTTAGCAACGCGCGAACGCTTGTGAGTACAAATTCACCGTTGCCCTCACGCGAAAATCGCCCATCGACGTGCTCGTTGTTTGGGAACACTTCAAGCCTCCAACCGCTGATTTGAGTCATGCCTTCAGGGATTGGGAGTGAGATATGGTAGTCGTCTTGCCGGGGCGATGGCCCAAACGTCTGAATGGTGTTTTCAGATTCGATTCGGAATTTCGAGCCATCACTGCTGGTAGCCGTTGGCTCGGGTATGCTCCAGGTTTGATACAGCGAATGGTCGCTGTTCACCGTTTCCTTCAACCAGTTTTCGAACCGTTTTTCAGCGTTTTTCCTGACTAACGATTCTTCAGATTCGCACGCATCTACAAAACGAGTTAGTTCTTCGACACGATCCGTCACGGCTTTGGATTGGTATTTTAAGTAGGGCGTGGCCCCCATTCCAGCTTTGCCATTTTCATCGATGCTATTGAAGAACGCCGTCATCGAATAATAATCGTGATGCGTAATTGGATCGAATTTATGGGTGTGACATTGCGTACAGCCTAGTGTTAAACCAAGCCAAACGGTGCCAGTCGTATTGACGCGGTCAATCACGTAATCGATGCGGGATTCCTCGGGATCTCGCCCACCTTCTCCGTTGGTCATATGATTTCTGTGAAAACAGGTCGCAAGAATTTGTTCAGCAGTCGAGTTAGGCAACAAATCCCCTGCAAATTGTTCGATGGTAAAATCATCGAACGACATGTTTTTTTGAAAAGCGCTGATCACCCAATCTCGCCAAGGCCAATTCTGCCTAGTGGCGTCCCCTTGGAATCCGTCAGAATCAGAGTATCGAGCCGCATCCAACCACCACATTGCCATTCGCTCAGCGTGATGAGGAGATGCAAGTAAACGTTCGATCGTGGAATTCCAATTTTCGTTCGACGGATTTTTTTCGAGCAGCTTCAGTTCTTCCGGCGTGGGTGCCATGCCAATCAAGCTAAATGACAACCGTCGCAATTGCGTATGGACGGGAGCTCTCTCGCTAGGTGCGATCTTTTTGTCTTTTAATGCTTGACGAATGAACGCGTCAATCGGATGCTTGGCGATATCTGGGACTGCTGCTTTAACCGGCCGTTCAAACGACCAATGTTTCCCCCATCTTGCCCCGTCGAGTATCCACTTTTGTATCGTCGCTTTTTCCTTTGCAGACAAAGGTTTGCGATGCGAATCAGGTGGAGGCATCAACTCGTTTTGGTCGGTGGAATTGATTCGATTCCAAACTTCACTTTCGGAAAGATTGCCTGGTGAAATCGGTCCAAAAGCGTCGGAATCGACCTTCGCTTGAGACTCTAAGTCCAATCGCAAATCCGCTTTGCGATTTTCTTCATCTGGTCCGTGACAATGAAAACATCGATCAGAAAGCAGCGGTAAAACGTCGCGAGAAAAGTTGACGTCTTCAGCACTTGCGGCTACTCCAAGTGCGAGTAACGTGCCCGTGACGATGAGTTTCTGAGTTGCCTTCAGTTTGTGTGGCCGCACGACTGTTGGTAAGCGAGGTGATTGAGGTGCCCCGTCTGCTGAGGCTGCTATACGATTGTCCGTTTTGTTAATCCGAATGTCCATGATCAATAATTATTGGTGTTCCATTGCTCCGTATAACGGTGGAATTTAAATCCATCTCAATGTAAGGGCAGTGTTTTTAATTCGAAGCTTGTCGCTGGCTTGGTCGGTAAGGTTGAATTGATTGAGTTTGCATTGCTTTGCACCCAATCCGAGTTTTCTGATTTTCGAGCAATCCATCCAGTGCTGATCACGCGAAAACATGACGTTATGGTTATTCGGTTTTGGAGTGAAGCCAATTGTTTCGTTTTGAAAACAAAGAAAACAACAGCCATGTCAGTCCCAATAAGACGACGATCGTCGGCATTACCGCACCGGAAGGCCCCATCACTTTAAGGCCTCCAGCGATCAGCATGGTATAGGTCATCTGTACCAGCACAGTGGCGAAGCTAACTGCCAACAAAGTTATCGATAAGGGCTGACGCAAAAGGAGAAAGATGCTTCCCGCAACGCCACTGCTCACGGAAATCGCGAATAAAAAATAGATCCATTTTGGCGTTGATCTTGCCCATTCTTTTTGAGGTTCGGTCCAGGTTTGAATGTTCGATTCCAGGGCGAATACATCACTTAAAAATATAGCGCAGCCCATCAAGTTCCACAAAATTGCCGCGCCAGCAACTAGGCGAAACCAAACAGGTATAGACGTGGATGGATTGTTGTTCATCGTTTGGCCCTGGAGAGTGCGATAGAATGCGGTGGCAAGTCATAAAGATTTGTCCATAAGATCAATATAGTCGACGTTCAATTTAATCGCGACTTCATCACATGTCCGAAATTGCCTGGTAACGATGTTTAATGACCCTACGTTATTTTCGCTGACCAGATGCAACGGCGGTGATGGAGGAATGTTCGACAACTTTGCTCCGTCTGCATTTGCAATGAAAAGTGTTTGTTTGACTGTTTCCGTATGGAAAATAGAACTTCAGAGCTGCGTCCCAACGGGTTGCGCTTCTTGAGAAACTGGATTTTCGCACCTGTCGGATTTGGAAAGCCGCTGCTACGCAGATGAACTTACCAATGGAAATCAGGTGGCGCCGGAGTGGTTGCGAAATATTGAGGGCTTTGTTTCGAAGAATCGCACCAACGACGCAGGAGATTGGCGTGATTGGACCAGATGTTTCGAGATCTGGTCCGATAGTTGTGAGGTTCTGCAAGGGATGGGCAATCTAGGACCATGACAGATCATGGTTTTTCAGCGGCAAATCCCGAAAACGCTTTCCGATTGCAGCATAGATTGCGTTGCAAAGCGCTGGTGCGAATGAACCGATGCCGGTTTCCCCGACACCTGCAGGAGCGGCACTGCTTTCCACAACATCGACAAAAATTTCTTTTGGTGAATCGCTCATTCGGGCGACTTTGTAGTCGTCATAATTTGATTGAACGGCCCGTCCGTTTTTAAATGTGATTTCTCCGTACCGTGCTTGAGAAGTTCCCATGATCGCCGCCCCTTCGACCTGAGAGTGCACTCGGTCGGGCGAAACAATGGTACCTGAATCGATCGAACACCAAACTTTGGAAATGTCTAACTTGCCATCTTTTTTGACATCAACTTGGATAACGTGACCGGTGTAGCCAAGGAACGATCTGCAACACGCAATGCCCATCCCCTGCCCTTTCGGCAAACTTTTCCGATCAACCCAGTTGGAGTTGTTTGCGACACGGCGAAGAACATTCTTCAGTCGTTCAATATCGTAAGGGTGCTCGATTGGTGACGCTCCTCGATTGGCGAGCTTTGCTGCTTTAAGATCAATCTTGCGATCTTTACCCAGTAGATCGAGAAGAAACTCAAGCTGGTCTCGTCCCGCTGCAACGGCGAGCTCATCCGCAAACGAAGCAACGGCAAAGTTTTGTTGGATATGGCAAACGGCTCGAAGCCACCCTGTTCGCACGTGCGATTTCGCCTTGCCAACTTCCAGCTGGAGGTTAGGAACGGAATACGGCAAATCTGTGTGCCCCATTTCGGCTTCCCATGATGCAGGTGTGTCAGAACCTAAGGCAAACGTTGAACCGATTGATGGGTAGGCTACCCGTTGCAGCCAAGCGGTTGGTTTGCCGGTATCGTCGACCGATGCCTCACAATGAATGGCCGAGATCGCATGATAATAATCGTGTTTGATATCGTCTTCGCGAGTCCATGTCACGTGCACCGGTCGTTTCAATTGTCGAGACAACAACGCGGCTTCAACGCAATAGTCGGGCTTGCTCTTTCGACCAAATCCCGATCCAAGCAAGGTGACGTTGACAAGTACATCATCGTTTGGCACGCCCATCGCTGGCCCGACCGCTTGCTGAACGGCCTGCGGATTTTGTGTTGCGGCGAGAACATGGCACGATGTAACTCTGCCAACGGCATCTGTTTTGACGTCAGCAACGGCGCATGTTGGTTCCATCGGGGCGTGTGACAAGTGCGGAACGGAATAGTCCGCAGAAATTACTTTCCTTGCGTTTTTGATCACTGATTTTGCATCGCCCTCGGAGCGCATTGCAACCCCGGGTTTATTGACGGTTGCTTTCAGTTCTTTGGCAAACTCTTTCGAATTATAAGTTTCGTTTTCACCCGCTTCCCACTCGATTTCCAATGCGTCGCGCCCTTGCCAAGCAGCCCATGTGCTATTGGCACAAACTGCGACTCCACCAAGTTGCTGGAACATGGGTGCGCCTTTGAATCGTGGTAACTCAATGACCTCCACAACGCCGGGGATTGTTTTTGCCTGCGTAGCATCGAACGACTTAACCGTTCCTCCGACGACTGGCGGGCGAGCAATCACGGCGAACAGTTGATTTTCCATTCGCGCATCGATACCGAAAACCGCTTTTCCAGTAAGAATTTCCTTCATGTCAGTGATCGGCGCGTCCTTGCCAATGAACTTCCATTTCGAGCGAGGTTTTAGTTTAAGTGAATCAGGTGTTGGTACATCAAGTGACTTCGCCGTTTCAACCAGTTCGCCAAAATCTATGGACTTGTTCGAGCCCATGTGTTTGATCTGGTGGTTTTCAGCGTAACATGTTGCTGCATCTACGCTCCATTTGATTGCGGCCGCTTTTTCAAGCATGGTTCGCGCGGTAGCGCCGGCAATTCGCATGGTCTTAAAGAAGAAACGAATGCTATTCGATCCATCAGTATTCTGATCACCGAGTTTTTTGTCACCTTTTGCCTGATGGATTTTGACCCTTTCCCAATCGACCTCCAATTCATCGGCAAGCACTCTCGGAAGACTGGTGCGAATTCCGGTTCCCATTTCGGATCGGTGTACTAACGCATTGACGGTTCCGTCGGAATCGATTGAAACAAACAAGTCAGGCGCAAAAGACGCTGCGCTGACTTTACTAGGATTGGCTAATGCCAAATTGGATTCGGACGAATTGCGTCCGCTGGCAACTTTTCCCATCAATACGAGTGAGCCAGTTGAAACGCCCGCAAGAAAATTTCGTCTGGAAAAATTAGGGGTACTTTGGTTGGATTCGTCGGCAATAATTTCGGTTGCTTTACGGCTCTGGTCAATTAATTCGCGAAGTGAGTTACTCATTTCTTCATCTCCTTTGCAGCCGCTTTGACGGCTTCACGAATCCGAGGATAAGTCCCACAGCGACAAATATTCCACATGCCTTCTTCGATTTCTTCGTCCGATGGGTCGTTGTTTTCTTTGAGCAATGCTGCAGCGGTCATCATTTGCCCAACCTGGCAGTAGCCACATTGCGGAACGTTATGCTCCGCCCATGCTTTCTGAACCGGATGTGATCCGTCTTCGGAAAGTCCTTCGATGGTGACAACGTTTGCTTCGCCGATGTCGCCGACTTCGGTGATGCAAGACTGGATCGCTTCACCGTCAACATGAACGGTGCACGCTCCACACTCGGAAACGCCGCAACCATATTTGGTGCCGGTCAAACCGAGATGATCGCGAAGGACCCAAAGAAGTGGTGTTGAGTCGGGCACGTCCTTCAATTCGAGAACCTTGCCGTTGACATTGATGGTTGCCATGACGGAATACCTATGCATGGATTTTGATGCAGTCAAATTTTGAATTGCGACGACCGTCGCACGGAGCGTCATTATAGATCAATCCCGAAAAGTTTGGCTACATCTAGTCCAATGCTGCGGATGTAACTCTCGATTTAAATCAGCACCGTGCGTGCCGCCATTTCAAAAAGAGTGATCCTCCATATTTAAAGGCGGAATTTCGATTGCATCGCGGTACTTTGTCTTCTTTTAAAATTTCAAGTGCTATTATTTTTCGAGATTTTGGATTTCCATCCGTTTAACGCTCGCCGATACTCTTTTGGCGTGTCAATGTCTTGTAGGTGCTCTTCGACGGGAAGAGCGATCGCGGATTCTTTGTTCTTTTCCAGGATTTGATTGACACCAGCATCGATCGGCAAGCGAAATACGTCGTTATAAAATCTCCAGGGAAAAAGCACGGGATGCCCTCTTTTGCCACCGAATATTGGTACCACAATTTGCGAAAAGTTTGGATCAAACGCTAAAACTCTGTTTATCAATTGCGAGGATAACGTTGGTAGATCGGCGGGCGCAATTAGAAAGCTATCATTCGGAGAGGGGTTTTTATGCTTGATAATGTATTTGAGGCCAGCTTGAATCGATGCCTTCATATCGGGTGGTTCATCCGCGAAAACGATGTGAGCAGGCAGGTTCTTACAAGCCTCTATGACTCCCGATTTGTCCTTTTTTCGAATCACAATTATTGTTTTCGCAACATTGCTCCGCGTCCACGCTTCGATGACCTGTTCAATCACCAAACCATTGGGGCGTTTTGGTGATGGCCAGGGTAACAGCAATTTCGACGTACCCATTCGATGACTTCTACCTGCTGCCGGAATGATCGCGTAACATTTACGTTTTTGGTCCGTCGATGAGTGAATTGGTTCTGGTGCTTTGTCCATGCTTAATGTTAGGGTGATCTCGTTGGGCGTTGCGATTTGTCGTGACTCATAATCCCCGGGCAGTGGCATGTCGGCGGATCGCGGAACAACACCCTAAATGAATTGTTAAAGTACAGGGTTATTGAAAATGACGCATGATATCATGGAGCACGTTCGCGTGACAAAGGAATTGCTCGACGAAGAAGTGTCGTTTGTGTCGATTACCTTGTTAGATATTCGTGGAAGTGCCCCCCAAATCATTGGTGCCAAAGCCATTGTTACAGATCAGGGAATCGTTGCTGGAACTATTGGCGGCGGAAAAATTGAGGGCGCATCAATTGATTACGCGCAGCGAATCCTGTCGGGGGACGAAGGGATCACCAATGACTTGGTGACCTGGAATCTGCAGTCCGACATTGGGATGACTTGTGGTGGTGAAGTAAAGCTATTCTTTGAATTTCATAGACAAACAGTTTGGCCGATTGCGGTGTTTGGTGCGGGGCATATCGCGCAAGCATTAATCCCGATGTTGACCAAGCTAAATTGTAAGGTGACTTGCATTGATCCACGGTCCGATTGGATCGCTAAACTGGATGATCATCCCAAGCTACGTAAACGATGTGTAGCCAACCCCGCTGATTTGGTTGGTGAATTTTCGGAACGGACATTTTTTGTGCTGATGAGCAAAGGGCACTCCGCCGACTTGCCCGTCCTGACAGAAATTTTGTCAACGCGGAAGGCGCCCTACATTGGTGTGATTGGTAGTAAACAAAAAGCGAGTGTTCTCAGACGTGAATTGTCTGAAAAGCAGATCGATTCCAAAAAAATCGATTCCGTCTTCTGCCCAATTGGCTTCCCGATTGGAAATAATACGCCGGCCGAAGTGGCGATCAGCGTACTGGCGCAGTTGCTCAAAGTCCGAGACGAAGTCGGCATCTTTGACCACAAAACGAAAGAATTCTAACAGCGATTCCTTTTGCTTTTTCTTTATTTGTGGCTGGATTAGTTGTTCAATAAAAATGTGCTATCATGCCACGTTGATTTCGCTTCCCATTTAATCGTTTACCCGTATGACTCTTGCAACTTTTATTTTTTTTACAGCGCTGGTCGCTGTTTTGACATGGTGGTTAACGCTAGGAAAAAAGAACGACACCGACGATGGTTTTTTTCTTGCAGGTCGAGGCTTAACCGGAATTATTATTGCCGGGTCATTGCTTCTTACAAACCTTTCCACAGAGCAATTGGTTGGACTGAATGCTGGGTCGTTTAACGAAGGGCTTTCGGTGATGGCATGGGAAGTTATTGCTGGTTTCTCTTTGGTGATCTTGGCGTTGGTGTTTTTGCCTCGCTATTTGAAGTCGGGCATCACGACGATACCGCAGTTTATGGAGGAGCGTTATGACGGGCGCGTGCGGGCACTAACGAGTGTCATTTTCATCATCGCATACTGTGTAATTTTGTTGCCATTTGTTTTGTACACGGCGGCAAAAGGCTTGATCGCGATGCTGCAACTGACCGATGCAACCGGGATGGGTGAGTATGAATTGATTTGGGCGGTAATCAGCTTCATCGCGGTTGTGGGTGGTGCTTACGCCATTTTCGGCGGCCTTAGAGCCGTTGCTGTGTCGGACACGCTCAATGGCGCGGGGTTATTGGTCGGCAGTTCGATGATCACGATTTTTGCGGTTTCGTACATCAGCCAAGAGGTCGGACTAGTTGAAGCATTTAAGGATATCAATGCAAGAGATTCTGATGCATTCAATTCTTTGGGTGTAGCTGGAGAAGATGTTCCATGGCATACGCTATTGTCTGGTGTGTTTTTAATCAACTTTTTTTATTGGTGTACAAACCAGCAAATTATTCAGCGGACTTTTGCGGCAAAGAACCTGGCCGAGGGACAAAAAGGTGTGTTGCTCGCTTCATTTTTCAAAATTCTTGCACCATTGGTCTTGGTGTTACCCGGGATTGTTGCTGCTCACATCGCGGCAAACAGCGTAGAGTTTGAACAAACGCTTATGAGCGAAGGTGACGTTGACGCTGGCAAGGCATATGGCGCGCTCGTTAATCTTGTGCTTCCAAAGCCGCTAACTGGTTTTTTCGCTGCGGTCATTGTTGGGTCGATTTTATCGACTTTTAATTCCGTCTTGAATTCATGTGCAACTCTTTTCTCACTCGACATCTACAAAAAGTACGTTCGCCCAGAAGCATCACAGAAGCAGGTGGTTTTTGCTGGGCAAATTTGTAGCATCGCAGTTGCCATCTTCGCAGTTGTTATGGCGCCAAACATTTTTTACGGACGCGAAAAGGGACTTTTCGGTTTGTTTCAAGGGTTTAACAGTCTATATTTCATCCCGCTCCTCGCGATTATCATGATTGGTTTTTTCAATCGAAATGCGAATGGAACTTCCGCGATTATTACGGTGGTTACCGGTTTGGTTTTGATGCTAATTGGAATGTTTGCAGGTGGCGACGAGAAGACCGGCTGGCTGATATCGACTTTCAAGAGTGGATACCATTACGCGGGTGCGGTATTTGTGCTGCTGGTCGTCTTACAGATCATCCTCGGGCAAACAATCATGAAACGAGATGTGCCTTTTGTTCAAAAAGACGCAAAAGTCGTTGATTTGACGCCTTGGAAACCGGCGAAAATTGTTGGGGGAGCGTTGATTACCCTTTCGCTGCTGATCTACATTGTTTTTGCTTCGTAGCCAACCGCTTTTTTTGCCTTCAACAAATAATAGAGTCCAATTATGCCACTACGCCCGTCTGTCTGTTTCGATGCAGTGTTTGAAGGCATTGATGTTGAGAAGGCGTTAACTCAAGTGAAGAGCTGTGGAATTGAGGCATTCGAATTCTGGTGTTGGTGGGAGAAAGATCTTGGGCAGATCGTTGATCTTAAATCGAAACTTGAACTTGATATCGCTTCATGCTGTACGAAGTTTATTTCGCTAACCGATCAAAGTTTGCGAGATGAATATGTTCAAGGCGTCTCTGAATCAGTTGCTGCTGCTAAAAAAATTGGATGTAAGACATTGATTTCCCAAGTCGGTGATTTCCGGCAAGGCATTTCGCGAAAAGAGCAGCATCAATCAATCGTTGATGGTTTGACGGCGGTCACACCGATTTTGAAAGCGGCCGATATCACGTTGGTGATCGAGCCTCTAAACGAGAAAGTGGACCATCCCGGATATTTCTTGATTCACAGTGACGAAGCATTTGAAATTATCGACGCAGTCGCCAGCGATCATGTCAAAGTTGTCTTCGATATTTACCACCAGCAAATCAGCGAAGGCAACTTGCTGCCGAATATCATGTCCAATCTTTCCAAGATCGGCCATTTTCATGCGGCCGGAAATCCAGGTCGTCATGAGTTAACGCTTGGTGAAATAAACTACCCAGAGATCTTTCGGGTGATCCGTGAATCAGAATACGACGGTTTTGTTGGGCTGGAGTATTGGCCAAAGCAAGACGCTGAAATCGGATTAAAAGAAGTTGCCACTTGGTTTTGAGCTGAATCGGTTGCACCTTGCCGCAGAAAGAAAAATTGCGGCCGCGGAATTTGACCGATACGCTATTCAACAACTTGTTTGCCGTCCGATTTAAAGACTTTTCCGTCCTTCATTACGAAATCGACCTGCATCATCAGCTTGATGTTCTCGACCGGATTTCCTTTGACGGCAACGATGTCGGCAATTTTTCCGGTTTCCAATGTACCCACGGTATCGCTGATTTTTAGCAATTTTGAGGCCTCGAGGGTCGCGGATTGAATCGCTTTCATGGGAGGCATTCCTGCTGCGACCATCAGTTCAAATTCGTAGGCATTTTCACCATGAGGTGAAACGCCACTATCGGTCCCAAACGCAATCCTCACGCCCTTCACGTAGGCCTTTGCAAATGTTCGCTGAATCACTGGACCGATCGCAGCCGCCTTTGGACGAACGACTGCGGGGAAGTAATCGTCCTCCTTGGCCATTTTTGCCACCCAAGCGCCTGCGGAAATCGTTGGAATCATGTATGTGCCACGTTCCTTCATCAGTTCCATAACTTCGTCGGTCATAAACGTCCCATGTTCAATGGAGTCAACTCCGGCAAGCACGGCGCGTTTCATGCCTTCGGCCCCATGAGCATGAACCGCAACCGTCATGTTGTAGTCTTTTGCGGTTGAAACAATTGCTTTCAGTTCATCCATTTTAAATTGTGGGTTTTGACCACTTGCTGCCAAGCTAAGAACGCCACCGGTTGCCGTTAGCTTGATCAAGTTTGCGCCGTTTTTGTATCGCGTGCGAACCGCTTTACGCGCATCGTCCACACCGTTGATCACGCCTGATTCAGGGCCGGCATCTTCCCTAAAACGACCGTTTTGTCCATTGGTGGGATCGGCATGCCCGCCAGTTGTGGCTAGCGACTTTCCAGATGTATAAATTCGCGGGCCAATGATATGTCCGGCTGCGATAGCCTTCCGAAGGGATACGGTAATTACACCATTGTCGCCAAGGTCACGAACCGTCGTAAAACCCGCCATCAAAGTCCGTTTTGCATAAACGGTTGATCGAAGCGCAAAATCCGCGTCATTTAGAAAAAACTTATCGGAGTAAACTTTTTTATGATGCTGCATCATCAAGTGCGTGTGCATGTCCATCAAACCGGGCATCACCGTGTGTTCGGTCAAGTCAATGATCGAGTCGCCATCGTTTGCGTTTTTGTAGCCGTTCACAACATCGACAATCATGCCGCTTTTTACGATGATCGACTTCTTTTCGTGAACCTTGCCGTCCGCACCGTCGATTAACTTTCCGGCGTGAATGATCGTGTCAGCAAAAACGGGATTGACGAATAGAAAAAACAAGAGTGTCGAGCAAGGGGCAAATTGTTTTAGCATTTGGTTTGGTTCCGGTGAAATAATTGGAAACAGCATTCCTGATCAAGTGGGATAACAAGTGAAAGAATAGACCGATTCAGTTCGAATTCATACTGTTTGTGATCGAAATTTTTCCCCAACTCGCTCCGTTTCTTTGTAGTTGGCCCATGCGCCATAGTGCTGCAGAACAATTCCGGTGGCGACGCTGATGTTTAACGATACTGCACTTCCATATTGCGGAATGTAGGTAAAGAAATCGCAATGAGATTTCTGAGACGTATTTAAACCCTCGCCTTCGTTTCCTACGATAAATGCGGTTGATTGTTGAAAAGGACGTTCGGTTACCGCCGTTGCATTTGGCATGATTTCGATACCGCATATTAGACAGCCACGATCCCGTAATCCTTCAATTGCCATTTTTAAAGTCAGATAGTTAATTACTGGTGTTCGGCAAGTATTCCCAGCAGCGCCGCCACGCGAATACCGTTTTCGGCCCACAACGACTGGAACCGCACCAAAAGCGTTGGCGGAGCGAATCAAAAAACCAAAATTTGCATCTTTTGAAATGTTATTGAGGATCAAATAGCTTTGATTTTTATCCCGAATTTGCGGGTGTTGTTCTTTGTTCACGAAATTGTGTTCTACTCAATTGCTATACAGGACGAAGAATTAACGTAAGAATTATAAACAATTCAATTTGTATGCCAGTTTCGCAGATTGGTTTTTACTCGAAGCATTCGCAAGCGGACCAAAAGCTCACCCCAGCAAAAGTATCGTGGAATCTAAGCAAGACAAATATCCGAGTATCTTTCTGTCCGGCACTGACATCGATCTGCCGCCGACGTTCGTTAATGATTTCAGTAAGTATACTTTTTTGAGTGAACTCAGTGGCGGTGGCCACGGTGTCTTGCAACTTTTTCGTGACAATTGTCTGGGACGATCGGTTGCGATCAAAAAATTAAAATCAAATTCGGAAAAAGACGCCCCAGAACGCAGACGTTTGCTTCGCGAGGCGCGAATCACCGCCCAGCTAGGTCATCCCAACACCGTCCCGGTGTATGAGTTGGGCAATGACTCAGAAGGCAATTTATATTTTGCAATGAAAAAGATCGAAGGCGAAGACCTGTTCAAGATCTTAACTCGGATCGCTCGTAAAGATGAGGAAACCGCCAGCGAATATCACATCGATACGATCTTGGATATTTTGTTGCAAGCTGGAAACGCCGTTGCATACGCTCACGCCCATGGTGTGATCCACCGCGATCTCAAACCAGAAAACATTATGGTTGGAATGTATGGAGCCGTGTATGTGATGGATTGGGGCATTGCAAAGGTATGGGGCATGCCAGTCGAATCCTATATCGAAGATTTCTCATCCCGCAGCGAATTTTATCAACGCCTGACCGTTACTGGCCAACGCCCAGGCACGCCACTTTATATGTCGCCCGAACAAGTGGTCAACGGCCACATTGACGAACGCAGCGACGTCTTCAGTATGGGCGTTGTTCTTTACGAATCGCTGGCACTTCGGGAGCCATTTCGTGGTCGCAATATCGACGAAACGTTTAGGAATATTTTGAATGAAGAGCCGCCTCCGCCTAGCACTGTAGCTAAGCATCAAGTCATACCGAAACAGTTTGACGATATTTGCGCGAAGGCGTTTAGTAAAAAGCCATCCGATCGATATCAGTCGATGAACGAATTTTTGCGTGCAATACGTCAGATTCGTGTCGAAGCGTTGTCGCAGAAGTTTTAGTGTTTGGTCACAAATTACGTTGGATGCAACCGTGAATTGTTTCGGTAAAGGCTGGCTGAATCGGAGCAAATCGCAAAATATATTGGGTTATCAAATTCAATTGGGTAATTGGCTATGTCTGGAATCGGGCGAATGACAGGGTCGAGGATAGCTCCGAATTTCGCCAAGAGATTCCATTTCAAAATAGACTTCCGTAATGTCGTTTACGCTGGAACCTTGTCTCAACATCGTTTGTTGGCCAAAAAAGTAAACTACGGTGTAGCAAACCGTTTCTGATTGTTAATTTACATTGATGCGGATAGCCTACGCCATGTCGAAATCCAACCTTGAAATTCTTGCGTACGAAGAAAGTCCACTCGGGCCCCTGTGCTTACGTCGGCGGGAACTGCTTTCACAACCTGGGACTGTCGTTACCGAGGTTACGCTTAATCATGAATTCTTGATGAGCAGTCTCTACACAGACTCGGAACGAGAATTGTCTCGAATAGCAATTGAGATGCATTCTGGTGACGATTTAAAGGTTTTGGTCGGTGGTCTCGGATTGGGGTACACAGCTTACGAATCGCTCCGTTCCAGCCGCGTCTTCCATGTTGAAGTCGTTGACTTGCTCCCACAGGTCATTAAGTGGCTTGAACAAGGTCTGGTTCCGTTGTCGGATGAGTTGAATCAAGAACCGAGGCTGGAAGTTCAGCAAGGCGACATCTATCGTCGACTTGCCGGTCCTGCAACTAGTCAATTCGATGTCATTCTGATCGATGTCGACCACTCTCCGGACGAACGCTTGGGGGAAGAAAACGCCTTGTTTTATTCGGCTGAGGGATTGCAAGCTGCGAAATCGCATTTAGCACCAAACGGCATCTTGGCGATTTGGTCATACGCCGAAAGTTCACCATTTGCAGACGCACTTCGGGTGGTATTCAAAAACGTTCGCGTTGAACCTGTAACTCATGACAACCAAATGATAGATGAGCGGCGAACGGATTGGCTCTTCTTTGCGCAGGATTAATGCGGTTCTATTTCGCCGCATCGTCCAACGCTGCCACAGAAAAGTTCCGAAATACAATCGGGTTATTTCACCGAAATTCGAGCCGCGATAACCCAACTCAAGAAAGCGAAAAGGTCGAGAAATCTATGATTGTGCGAGAGCAACTTTTGGTTGCAAACTCACGTGCCAATGCAGACAAGGTGTTGGCGATGGTGTGTGGCGATCAGGAATTAATCGTTCAATTGATGGTTTGTTTTTTGGGGGAAGAGGTGCGTGTAGCGCAGCGGGCTGCACAAGTCGTTGGTGATTTAGGGCGTCGCGATGCAAGTTTGTTGACGCCATGGCTTGGAGATATCGTTGATGCAATCGAAAGCCCGATCCATCAGGCAATTCGTCGAAATGGCGTGCGTTACTTTAGTGAGGTGATTGCGCCTCTGCCGGTTGAATTGGAAGGACGGTTGATCAGAATGTGCGGAAGATTTGTTGCCGACCGAAATATCGACGTCGCGATCGGTGCATTTTCGATGAGCTTCATTGCAAAACGAGCAGACCGCTATCCCGCAGAAGCAAAACAACTTTGCAAGGACCTGAACGAAAGGATGCACGATGCAAGTTCGGGATTCGCCAATCGAGCCAAAAAGGTGCTGAAACAGCTTGAGGAGTAACCGTGGTTGCCACAGTAATGCTCTGCTGATTTTTCTTGTAAGGCAGATAGGACGCCCGGAATGTCATTCCGCTGTAAAGCCATCACCTCTCCGTTGTATTTTATCACCTGCTAATTGATTTAAAACATTTCGCGTCACTTGGTCGTTATATTTGTTCAGCTTCCAATGCCCTGGTGACCAACCCGCAAGGAATCGACAAAAATCCGCCCAGGCAAAAGCATACAATTCTCGCCATTCCGATTCAAGACTGGGGAAATCAATTTCCGGTTGCTTTACCGCCAACGATTTTTCGAGTTGGTCAAAGTAGAAATCCAGCAGAACATTCTGTTGCGTTTCTGATTCCGATCCGTCGAGACAGCTACTTACCAAATAAGCCACATCCTTCATTCCGCATCCTCCGCCGATGTACTGAAAATCAACGGCGGCAACGTCCGGTCCATCATTGCAATTGCTATTCGTTGAGCCAAAACAAAAGTTAGCGAGCTTTGCGTCGCCGTGCACCAACGTTTGAAACTGAGCGGCGTTCAACCGCTCGTCAATTGCTGAAGAGAGCCTTTTCAGCTGGCCGTCTTCCATCCCTTGCCATTCCTCTTGGCGCGTCGCTAGATGCCAATACGTCCCAACATCCCACAAACCAGTTGGCTTGCATCCCATAAAAGTTGCATGGAAATTCGCCAGCCATCGCAAACAACTGCGGAGGTTCGAGTCATCGCTGCGTTGTGGACTTGAGCTACGTAAGTCAAATCCAGCTTCGTCCAAGTCTTCCAAGACAATCAACCAACCGGATGAACCAGGTTTTTCTAAAGCAGCGAGTATTTGAGGAACGCGACATGCAAACTCATGATCGCGTCCACCAACTACATTCCTGTTACCCAAGCCGGTGCATTTTTGGGAGTATGAATCGTAAAACGTTTTTTCGATTTCGTAGGAGCGAACTTTCCGTTGATGCGAAACGTCGCCGCTCCATCCTCTGCGATTCTTCCTGGATTCGGTAAGGTCAATGTGCTTTACGATTGCTGTTGAGCGGTTTGGAAGGTCTAGCTTGACACGTTGGATCACACCGTAGCCACTCCAGAGGCTTTGGATGACGTCACCAAGTTGACAAGTCTGAGCCCCGGTGATTTCGCAGATGGTTTTTGGAAGTTCAAACAAAAGTCGATGTGTTCCTCGATCGTTTTTAATTTGTCTGCATTAAAAAGGGCAAGCCACAGTTTTAAAAGTCAAGCGTTGCCGGTTTGGTATTCTGAAGGTCGAATCCGGTTCAGTTTTACGCTCACGAAGCCATATGTTACCTTGCGGTCTCTCAATTTCATCCCCGAGGTTGGCGTTTTATGGTGTGTCGCTTTCAGGAATAATCCGATTGTTCGCCCTGTTTCTGACGTTTTCTGTGTATGTTGTTGTCCTTATCAAATTTTTAATCTAAATATCTCAACGTCATGACCATTCAGCTGATAGTGACCCATCCGGGCGGAGCCCACAAAGACGATTTTCTCGCGTGTGGTTTGTTGGCACATTTGCATGGTGCTCCAATACATCGACGCGATCCAACGGATGCGGATTTGGCTAACCCATCTATATGCGTCGTCGACATTGGTGGTGTCCATGATCCAAAATTAAACAATTTTGACCATCATCAATTCCCCCGGGATGCTCCGCCACTATGTGCTTTATCGCTTGTGCTTCAAAGCATTGGGCTTTACGAAGACGCATTGTCGTTCTGTTCTTGGCTTCGCCCAGCAGAATGGCTTGATACGTTGGGGCCGGACGAAACTGCCAAGTTGATGGGGATTCCGCGAAGGGCGTTAGGTGAGCTTAATTCTCCGCTGGATAGTTCGTTGCTAAACCGTTTTGCAAACCAAACTGAACTCAATCCTGAGAGTACGGTCTACCAGGTGATGTGCATGGTCGGTGCAGATATTGTCAACTACTTGCGGTCGCTGCGGCAGCGGTTGGACTACCTGAAAACTCATGCTCAATATTGGGCGGTCGAAACGGATGAAGGACCGGTTCATGCATTGTACTTAGAGAAGAATGACGTGATCGCCGATAGTCCTTCGTTTGGAATCTACGCGTTCATCGAGAGCGAAGGAAAGGAAAGTGAGATTCAGGCGTTGGTTTATCCGGACCGACGTGGCGACGGATACGGATTGACGCGTTATGCCGACAGTCAACGACTGGATTTTTCGCAAATTGAATCCCTCGACGAAGTTCGATTTGCGCATAAACGTGGCTTTGTCGCAAAAGTTTCCACCACGGATCCAACGCGGCTCAAGGCACTGTTGGAACTGGCCGTTGTCAAAAAGAATGGCTGAAGTCAGGAAACAGGAGAAAAACAAATGAAACGAGTCAGTTTTTCATCGTTCGCACTAACATTCGCTTGGACTTTGCTGAGCTGCGGAACATCACCAACACATGGCAACGAGACGTCTTCGGCTGCGCCCCCCAACGTGCTCTTCATCGCCGTTGATGACCTGAGACCGGAACTGGGTTGTTACGGTAGTGATCAGGTTCTGTCGCCAAACATTGATCGGTTTGCGAAGTCTTCATTGGTCTTCAAGCGAGCTTATTGTCAGCAAGCCGTTTGCAATCCTTCCCGTACCAGCCTGATGACTGGGCTCCGTCCAGATACTATTGGCGTCACGGGCAACCACATCCATTTCCGATCCAACAAACCGAACGTTGTGACATTGCCACAACATTTCAAACGAAACGGATACCATGCTTTAGCAATAGGGAAACTTTATCATGGTGTATTTCCCAATGGCGCGAGCAACACCAAATGGGATACCATGGGCGACCCTGAAAGCTGGTCAGAACCGGCGGTTCGTTTTGGTCCTCGTTATTATTACACCGAAGAGGGTATTGCCGCAGCAAAGGAGACTTTTCGCCGTGTCTACAAACCGCTGAATCCCGCACCCAATGATTGGACGCAAAAGCTTGTGTTTGGTCCGGCAACTGAATCACCTGACGTCGCCGACAACACGCTTTACGATGGCAAAGTCGCAGACGCGGCCGTTGCACAACTTGGAAAGCTAAAGCAGCAAGGCAAGCCCTTTTTTCTGGCGGTCGGATTCATCAAACCGCATTCACCGTTTATTGCGCCGAAGAAGTACTTTGATCTCTATGACAATGGCAATAGCAGTAGCAATAAAATCGAGATAGCCAGCAATCAGAAATTTCCCACTGGCGGGCCAGCCATTGCAGGACACGTTTCAGGTGAACTTCGACGTTACAGCGATCAACCAAGGGAAGGTCCGATTTCGGATGAGAATCAAAGACGAGTTCGGCAAGCCTACTATGCGTGCGTCAGTTTCATTGATGCACAAATCGGACGCGTTCTTGATGAACTGGAGCGTCTTGAATTGTCGGACAACACAATCGTCTGCCTCTACGGCGACCATGGTTATCATCTGGGTGAGCAGGGATTGTGGGGGAAAACCACAAATTTCGAGCTGGATACGCGAGTACCGCTTATCGTTCGTGCACCGGGAATGATGGCGGCCGGCAAGGCAACGACATCGTTGGTTGAGTTGTTGGACGTCTACCCAACACTGGCGGAATTGGCTGGTTTGCCGTTACGTGAAGAACTGGAAGGTAGGAGTTTTGCCGAACTATTGAATGACCATTCCAAGACGACAAGAAAGGTTGCACTCAGCCAATACCCTCGTGGCGGCTTGATGGGATACTCAATGCGAACTCAAACCCATCGGATGACGCAATGGGTGCATCGTAAGTCTGGCGAAATTCGTGCAACCGAACTTTATGAATACGCCAATAGTTTGGTAGAGACAGAGAACTTGGCTGGAAAAAAAGTGAGTTCGAAGCTACTTGAGCAGCTCCGCGAGCAATTCAACGAGGCGTTTGCATCCAGCCTTTCCTCAGTGCCAGCAAACGCCAAGCAAGAACAAGTGCCCTACAATTCATCCGTTCGCAAAAACAAAAGCAAAGCTGCCAAAAATTCAGATCTAAATTTGCGATTGAATTCGCACCGCAAACAACCAAACGTTCTTCTCGTCATATCTGAAGACAACGGACCGGAACTGGGATGCTACGGTGATCCGTACGCATCTACTCCCAACCTCGATCGATTGGCTGCACAAGGAGTCCGTTTCAAAACCGCTTACGTGACTCAATCCGTTTGTAGCCCATCTCGCGGTTCGATTTTGACCGGACTCTATCCACATCAAAACGGACAGATTGGTTTGGCGACGCACCAGTTCGCGATGTTCAAGGAATGGCCGACAACTTACTCGCTGCTCAAAAAAGCGGGTTACCGGACCGGTATGATTGGAAAGTTGCATGTGAACCCTGAAGCAGCAATCGAGAAATGGATTGACTTCAGGGCCATCAAAGGATCGAACTTCGGAAAAAAAAATTTGGGTGAGTATGCCAAGAACTCGGCAAAGTTTATGGGGGGCTCCAACAAGCCATTTTTCCTGACCGTCAACTTACCCGATGCACACTGGCCTGTCCAAAACGAAGTCGAAGGTCGTCCCAAAACGTTGTTTTCAGCAGACGAAGTTCGGCCCATGGGCTTCATTGGATTTGATAATAAACGGATGCGTGGACATATCCGCGGTTACTACAATTGCATGAGGCGGTTGGACGAATGCGTCGGTGAATTGTTGGCCGCGCTCGATAAATCCGGCAAAGCTGACAATACGCTTGTCATCTACATAGGTGATCATGGTGCCCAGTTTTCGCGTGGCAAGATTTACCTTAATGAAGGTGGGCTTCGAATTCCGTTTATGATCCGCTGGCCCGGCACGACCAAACCGGGTTTGGTTTCCGATCAGCTAGTATCAACGATCGACTTGCTGCCAACTATCGCCGCGGCAGCGGGTGTTGACGTTCCTGAAAACCTGCCAGGGATCAATTTGGGGCCCGTTTTACGTGGGATGGATGGCGGATCCAAACCAATTCGGGAATTTCTGTTTGGCGAACGAAACACGGATGCTGCGATCTTGCATTATCCACAACGTGCGATTCGCGATTCGCGGTACAAGTTGATCAAGACTCTGATGCCTGGCAAGCAAGATCCCGCTTCGCATAAATATCTTAACAATGGCGTTTCTAATTTTAGTGGGTCGCCTCGATACAGCGAACTTGAATCAGCCGATGAGCAGACAAAACGTATCTACGCCGATTGGTTGAATCCCCCAGAATATCAATTGTTTGATTTGCAAGTTGACCCGCACGAATTCGATAATTTGTCAGGTAAAGAATCGATGGCCAAAATAGAGAAACGTTTGATTGAGCGGCTTGAGCGATGGCAAATTGAAACTGACGACCTGTTGCGGGACGCGGAATTGCTGAAAAAGCTCACTGCGGAAGTGGAGGATTGTCTGGATAAAAATCGGCGAGTGCCAAAACAGGGTTGGCGTTATTTGAAATACCTTCATCCAGCAATTAAGTCAAAATAACGTCCAGCGATCGATAGTTTCCTAAAGGTAATGAGCATTGAACCATGTTCAGATGGGCTGCCGGCCGCAGTTTTGGAAATCCGTTTCTCATTAACATGCCTTACCTTGGCGTCTGTGCTTGCCTTGGATTTGTTGCTCGCGGTGGTGTTCGCGGCCGAGTTATCAAAGGCTGGGGGAAGCTTCACGCCGTCGCTCTTATAAAACAGAAGCCGTGGGGCACGCATCTGGTGCCCTTCGAAGTGCCACCCAGTTTGTTACATTGGTCATTCAGGAAATCTTGTTGCATCAACAAAAGAGACGCAAAACGTGTTACAAATCGCAGTTGTCCCGGTTACTGAATACCAACAAAATTGCTCTATCGTCTACGACGATCAGACGAAAAACGCCGTGGTGGTTGACCCTGGTGGAGAAGTTGAAAAGATCGCAGCTGCCGTTGAAGAGCTGGGCGTGAAGGTGGAGGCCGTTTGGCTAACGCACGGCCATTTGGATCACGCTGGAGGGGCTGAAGCGGCAAAGGCTCAATTTGGTGTGCAGATCATAGGCCCCCATCAGGACGACAAAATGTTGCTGGACAACATAGAAATGATCTCAGCGGGTTATGGATTGTCGGGCATGTTTAACGCCAGCCCTGACCAGTGGTTAGAAGAAGGTGATTCTCTGAGTGTCGGCGAATACGAGTTTGAAGTTCGTCACTGTCCGGGGCACGCACCTGGGCACGTCGTGTTCGTCAATCACTCAAGGAAAATCATTTTAATGGGCGACGTCCTGTTTAAAGGCTCAATCGGTAGGACGGATTTGCCCGGGGGTGATCATCAACAGCTACTTGACAGTATTGCTCACAAAATCATGACGCTCGACGACGACTACCAGTTTGTCTGTGGCCACTCGGCACCATCAACGGTTGGTGCTGAGCGAAGTACGAATCCCTATTTGCAATAATACTTGCCGGAAACGGGTCGATGGATAATGTACTCTCTGATGTAAAGAATGGTGTCGATTAACTTTCCCATTGCACCGCCCGGTCCTTGTTCAACTTTTACTAAATCAGCGCTGTTGATTCTGCTTGATTGGACGATCGCAGACAAGTTCTAGGGCGTTTTCTCATTTTTTGCGTTCCTTTTTTTCGGCAACGGCTTGCGAACTGAGGGTATGGGTGGCCTGGTCGGGCGCGGGCCGTTAAGGTCAAAGAAACGCATATTCTTACCCACACGGTCGTAATCGCCAAGGTCTTTTCGCATCCCATCGGACAGTTTTAGAAGTCGCGCGACCACCTCTGGATGTTGCGCGGAAACGTCGGTTGTCTCGCCAATGTCGCTTTGTAAATTGACCAGAAATGGCTTGTCGAATCCGATGCGATCCTCGGGCGCGATGTGTATGTTCCGGCTAAACGGGGCGGCCCCAACTGGTTCGGAATCACGTGGCAAATGAAGTTTCCACTGACCCTGTCGGACAGCTTGAAGATGAACCCTTAGGTAGTAGAAAAACGTTTTTTCAGAATTCGCTTTATCGAACTCCCCGTGAAGCAAATGGCTAATGTCTTCACCGTCGATGATGCGGTCGCTCGGCATCTTTGCTCTGGCGAGTGATGTCAACGTTGGAAGAATATCTAATGTGCTGGCAATCTTGTCGCATGTCGTTCCGGCAGGCACTCGGTCGGGTCCCCACATTATCGTTGGAACGCGAACGCCCCCCTCAAACGTCGAGACTTTGCCGCCGCGCAACATGCCGGCGGAACCACCATGGTCAGTTCGAAGTCTGCCATCTGCGTGGTTTTTATTTTTGATCAACCAAGGGCCATTATCGCTGGTGAACAGAACGTAAGTGTTTTCCGCGAGGTCCAATTCGTTGACTGCGTCGAGAATCCGCCCGACGTTAAAGTCGATCTCTTCGATAACGTCACCATACAAACCACGCGGGCTTTTGCCCTTAAATGGCTTTGATGCATCAAGGCGCGTGTGCGGCATCGTATGTGGAATGTAGACGAAGAACGGCTTGTTCCGATTCAGTTTCATGAAACCAATTGCTTCATCGGTGTAACGCCGAGTCAGTGTCGCCATGTTGGATTTCGGCTCGATCAACTCTTCGTTGCGATATAGATTAGCCACTCCGTCGTTGCTGGTGGGTGTGCCAAAGAAGTAATCAAAACCTTGCCGCGTCGGAAGGAGATCGGAAAAAAAATTCGATTGAGAGTGCTTTGCCAGATCCCATTTGCCGAAACAGGCTGTTGCGTAGCCCTGTGGCTTTAATAACTCGGCCACAGTGATTTCGTTACTATGCAGGATTGGGTGGATCTGTTTGGTATTTCCACGCTCGGCAACCCGCATTGGATAACAGCCGGTCATTAACGCGGCGCGAGATGGACCGCAGACCGGTTGTGCATAAAAGCTTGTGAACTTCATTCCCTCCCGAGCCATTGTGTCCAGCCTCGGAGTCCGAATGTCAGGAGAACCAAAGCATCCAACATCCTGATAGCCCTGATCGTCGCTGAAGATGATGATGAAATTAGGCTTCGAATCACTATTCCTTGAATCACTGTGCCTTGAACCGCTGTGCCTTGAACCGCTGTTCCTTGAACCGCTGTTCCTTGAACCGCTGTTCCTTGAATCGCAATCACAGGCCTCGTGCAGAAGCGATTTAACAATCTCCGTTTCTCCCGCATGGGACATCACCAGTGGAAGGGCGATGATTCCAAAAAATAAGACCGCGAATAATAAGATACGCATGGAAATGGGTTTGGAGTGTGTGATCAGTTTGGTCCTCTCAAATGGTGGACTTTCGATTGAATCATCATATTAAAAGCATCACAACCGGCTACGGTTTGATCAATTCCGCTGCACGCCAACCGATTGCGAGAATGTTGTGATCCAAATTTGAAGCACGAATCAGTTCTACTTTGATCGTTCGAAAGGCTTAAATTCAGCCATTCCCGTCATGCCAATGCGATGGCCGCGAGAAACATTTTTTAAAAGTACCTCGACTCGATATTTGGTGATGTCGCCACCCAAAAACGAAACGGGTTCAGGCGTCGTCGAAATCTTAGAAACCGTCCCCATTAGTATCGGGCCACCGGCGTCCAGTCGCACTTGCGCCGCTTGTCCCGGTTTCAATCTTCGAACTCGGGTTTCGTTTACCAACACAGCCATTTGCAGCTTCGTCGGATCGGCGATCATCAAGATACTTTGACGAGCCCGCACTCTTGCGCCTGCTTTGATACTTGGTGTTCGACTGCCCACCGTTACGTGTGTGACGATTCCATCAATATCCGCAACAGCGCGTGATTGCGAAATTTGGTTTTCCAATCGACTTCGTTTTTCCTTTTCAATCTGATATTGAGATTTGAGTTGAATTAATTTTTCTTCTGATTTGGCAATTTCAGCCGCATTATCCATCGCGATTTCTTTCAGAGCGATTTTGGCCTCCAGAACCGCATTCGAAAGTTGTCTTAAATGACGTGGACTCTCGAACAACTTGAACCTATCCAATTGGGTTTTGGCCAAGGCCGATTTCAATTCTGCTTTTCGGATCATTAATTCCGCTTGATGCAAATCAGACTTGGCCGATAAATCGATATTCTTTAGCTCGCTTTGAGCATACAAGATTTTGTTTTGGCACAATTCGAATTCGATTTCCATCGATCTCGCAATGCTGGCCGCCTCCCCTTCGTTTTCGTTTGCGTATTCCTCCAACGATTTTTCTGCATCAGCCAGTCGTGCTTGAAACAGTCCTATCTTTTGCTGCGCTCCGGACTTTAGTCGACCCAATACCGCTGTTTCCGATTGGATTGCCAATTCTTGTACTTCCATCTGAATTTTTAAAGCATCGAATTCTGCATCGATTTTTGAACGGTCATATTCAACGATCAGATCACCCTTGTTTACAACGGTTCCCTCAGCAGCCAAATAGAGGAGTTGGGAATCAAAAGGCGCTTGTACGGTCAAACGCTTACCACTTTCCAGTTCTCCGTATTCTCGAACAGGCGAATCATCGCCACGTTGTGCAGCCAATGGGAGGGTTGAGAAAATGGAAAAGAGTAGCACCGACACGCCTGAAAGACCAAAACTATTTTTCATGATCGATTACCTCGTAATCCTTTTTGCTGTGATTTGTTTTTAAGATTCGTTCGATGAGTTTACGCGAACTGCTGTAATTCACCGATTTTTTTACGCGAACATGAAGTTCGCTCAATTGGCATTCTCTAACGTTAAAACTGCCTGCAGTGCGGAGAACCATTTGATCTCCCAAGCGACTTTTCATCGTAGTAATTGGAATGATTAGTGACTGAGAGACTTTGACGGTACCGACCGGTTTGCTGCTGTCCACAATCCCAACGATTTCAAAATAGTTTTTGTTGACTCTTACAAAACTTCCAACAATCTCAGCATCACCAAAGAGGTTTACGGCAAGCTGCTTTCCAATAACTGCAACGGATTCACGATTTGTCGTATCGTTGTCCGTCAGAAAACGTCCCTTCGTCAGTTTGAGATTAAACTTCTCACTGTAGGTATTTGTCGTTCCCACAACGGTTCCACGATACTTTTTGTCCTTATTTAGGATATTCATCTCCACATTTCGAATCGGCAATACGTTTTGGAACATCTTGGAATCGATCAGGATTGCTTGGTCGTCACGCGTCACTCCGTGTAATCCTCTGAATGAAGTGCCTTGATTGTTCGATTTTGACTTGATCACAATCCAATCTTGAGCGTCTGCGACAATTCCTGGGAATGAAACAAATATGATGCAACCAACGAAAAGCTGGACCAATGAAATGGACGTGACTCTTGCGAACAGGCGGCGTTCCAAATCATCGATTTTTAAAACGAACATTAACGGTTACCTCAACTCGATTTGTTTTCGACTGCATCATCAGCTTACCATCGCGACGCGATAATCAATAGCGATTTTGTCCTAAAAAGGATGGCCGGGAGAAAAGGCAAACTAGCAAAGCGGTTCTACCGAGAGCGATCAAAAGAAGTCAGGCGATTTCTCCTGCCCAATCTTGCTGCATCATCAATTTGGTTTCTTCGTTTGAAAGTTCAAGGTTCAAAACGCAATACAATTTTGCCAGTGCGGCTTCTACGGTCATGTCCAAACCGCTGATAGCGCCTGCCTTTTTCAACGCGTTGCCAGACTCGTAATCATCGAGATCAACACGTCCTTTGTTGCATTGGGTGCAGACCACGACGATGACGCCTCGGTCGGTTGCCTCTTGAATGATTCGAAGGAATTGTTTGTCATTGCTCGGAGCGTTGCCAACACCGAATGCCTCAATGACGATGCCTTTCAATGGTGGTTGGAAAAGGTTTTCTAAAATCGCATGATCGATCCCGGGAAAAAGGCGAAACGCAGCAACTTTTGGATGCAGATCTTTTTCAAAAAGTAATTTTAAATCAGCTTTTGGTGCCTTTCGAATCATTCGTTTGTGAATATCGATGCTAGTGCCAATCGTTCCCAACGGCGGATAATTCGGTGACCGAAACGCGCCGAATCCATTTGCCGCAACTTTTTTGGAGCGACAACCACGCAACAGGTAACCGCCAAAACAAATCATGACCTCTGGGATCTGTTCGTTCGCTGCAACCAGTAACGATGTGATCAAGTTTTCGCGCGCGTCGTTACGGACTTCACATAGAGGAATTTGGGAACCTGTGAGAATCACGGGCTTTTTAAGGTTGTTCAGAAGAAGTGAAAGCGCTGAAGCGGTGTAGGCCATCGTATCCGTTCCATGCATGACGATAAAACCATCGAATTGATCGTAATGCTCGAAGATGTCCTTAGCGATTTCCAGCCAATTGGCCGGGCGCATATTCGCCGAGTCCAAGAGCGGTTTGTATTCGTGAAGAACAAAATCAGGAACCGCCTCCCTTTGTAATTCTGGAATGGATTCCATCATTTGGGAAAGAAAACCTGGCTCGGGGCGATATCCGTTGGCGGTCGGCCTCATTCCAATGGTGCCGCCAGTATTGCAGATGTAGATTCTTTTTTTCATTTGTGTTAGCCAGGCAAACGGAAAAAGCGTTAGGATTCGAGTCTTGGAAGCGACTCAGGTGGATCCGGCTGCTGCCAAATGCTCATGCCACCGTCAACCAGCAGCATTTGCCCATTCACATGCCATGCTTCATCGCTTAACAGGAATACAGCAGCTTCACCACAAACCTCTGGACCAGGGATCGTTTGGTTGGGTGTATGCAACTCCATCCATTGCTTGAGATTGGAATCTTGCAGAGCACTTGAGGTAAGTGGCGTTTCGAACAGTCCGGGCGCCAATCCGTTGACGCGGATTTTGTAGGGAGCGAGGGAAACACACAAGGTTTTGACGATCATTTCGACCGCACCTTTTGATGTGTCATAAGCTGCATGGTCGGGTTCTGCCAAGCGTCCGTTGATCGATCCGATCATCAAAACCCTTCCGGGAATTCCCTGATCGACCCAGTAACGGGCGAATTTTTGCGTCAAAAAGAAGTAGGCATAGACGTTCAGCTTCATTGTCTTATCAAATGTCTCAAAATCCATCTCCAGAAACGGCCGGTCGATAAACGTCCCAGCGTTATTGACCAGAAGGTCAATTCGGGGGTTTGCCGCAATTGCTCGGTTGAACACATGGTCAACACATTCAGAAACATTGGCCGACAGATCAGCCGAGATAAAATTTGGGGCCGTCTGGGCTATTTCGGCGATCGTTGCGATAGCTTCTTCAGCCACTCGCCGGTCCTCGAGTCCATGCAAACATATGCTCGCCCCAGCCTTTGAGAGTGACTTTGCAATCGAGAGTCCGATTCCTTGAGTGGAGCCCGTGATAAAGGCAGAATGATTTGAAAGGGAAAGCATGGGTGAATAAGTTTGGGTTGTTTTTGTCCAGCGGCCGCAGGCACTGAACTTCAGTTTATGCGAGATGGGAATTGTTGCCATCGGTCGATTGTGGCAATGCAATGAAATGGATCTCACGGTTTTGTCGGTCGAGGCCTTGGTGCGTCTGGGGCCGGGCGATACGATGAGTACGGAATTTGTAGACTGAATCAACCGTTTTAGCAGGAAATTTGGGAGTTCAATGCCGGAAGTCTTGGAGATCAATGGCGTACATCTGGAGTTAAGCGATTCACACGAGTTTAATTCTGACTGGATTGGGCAACGTGAAATTCTCAAACAGATATTGGCATGCTGGCTGGTGGTGGGTGACAATGACCTGCCGTTGACGCCTCGGTTAGTGGGCACGCCGGGTATTGGTAAGACGGCGTTGGCGATGGCTGCGGCAAACGAGAGAAAGCAGGAGCTTTTCATCTATCAATGTACTGCGGACACTCGTCCTGAAGATTTGTTAGTCACGCCCGTTTTGGCCGAAAGCGGAAAGATTGCCTATCATGCGTCGCCCTTGGTGACTGCAATGATCAAGGGCGGAGTTTGCATTTTGGATGAGGGCAACCGGATGAATGAGAAGTCATGGGCGAGTTTGGCGCCGCTTCTTGATCATCGCCGATATGTCGAATCGATTGTTGCCGGGATTACGGTACGGGCCCATAAGGACTTTCGTTGTACGGTGACGATGAACCAGGATGATTCAACGTTTGAAATACCGGATTATATCTTGAGTCGATTGCAACCGACGCTGACGCTTGGATTCCCAGATCGGGATGAAGAGATTGAGATTTTGAAATATCACTTGCCATTTGCCGAAGATGAGATGCTATCGATGACGGTGGAGTTTCTTCAACAGGCTCATGAGATGAACTTGGATTTTTCTCCCCGGGACGGAATCAACCTGCTCCGTTATGCGATGAAACGGTTGGCTCAAAATCCTGATCATCCGATCGCAAAAGATGCACAATGGAAAGAGGCTTTGATGGCGTGTTTGGGTGAAGAAGCCGGTGACTTGCAGGCGTTAGCAGAGAGAAAGAAACGCACACTCGGTGGCGAATCTGTGCCACTTGGACTGGGTGACTTTTTCTTTAATCCAGACGACCCGATCAATCCTGATTTCGATCCAGATGATGATGTTGATGACGAAGGATTCTAACATCCGGGAGTGCATTAAATCTGCGAGATCGTCCGGTCAATGATCAGGAGGATCCTGATAACATCGATTGGAAACACGGCATCAGCCGGCTGTTATTCGTGGTCTTTGTAAAAGAATGACAATTTAATTTTTTCCTTAGGGTACGGCTTGCCATCCACTTCCACGTACGGATACACAAAGTAATTCAGTGGTGTGCCGGTTTGCTTGGGCACCAATTCGATGTCGCGGCCGGTCGAGAAATTGATGCGATTTTCGTTGAGTCTTCCAAAGAAATAGTCTTTTTTTGTCGGGTCCTTGTCTGCCTCAGAGATGTCAACAGGCACCCAGCCGTTGTCTTTGGTGTGAAACTGGGCCCAGCAATGATAACCGCCGATTCTCCCGCTGCCCCGCGTCGCTGGCAAAGGGAACCCGATTTGGAATTTCGCCGGAAACTTGTTGGCTCGCGCAACGGAAATAAACAGGCTGTGGAAGTCTGTGCAGTTTCCGGTTTGACTATCACAGGCCCAAACAGAATCACCTTTGCCATAACCTGGTTTTGACTTGTCGTACCGCATGTGTTGCTCAACGAAATCGTAAAAATGTCGACCACCTACCAGCGTATTTTCGATCTTATCGATGTCGTTGTTTTTCTTGAATTCCTCGAATGTTGCGATCGGTTTTCCGACCACAGGGACATTTGTATTGGGTTGTAAAAACAATTCTAACTTTTGCCCTTCGCCATCGGTCAGTTGTCCAACGGCTTGAGCTTCAGTCCGGATTACGCTGTAGGTAACCTCCGCCGCAATGTTGCCGGTTCCATTCTGCGTTCGTTCGAAATAAAGAATCTTGTTCCCGTATTTTCCATCTCGGTTAATTTTTGCTTCGCTTGGTAGTGTGACCGACTTCATTTCAATGGTTTGAAATGGATCGGATTCGGCGACCGGCATCCAAACACGAATTTTTGCTCCAGACGGCACATCGGTAATCGATGCAGAATACCTAAATTCGAATTTCCGAGAGACGAGCGGGTCTGCCTGTTTTTCAATCGTCTGGGAGTGAACTTTTTCTTGGTCAAAAACAACGAAGCAACAAATGACACTGGCTAGGAAGATCGTTCGAGAAAATGAATGCATGGTTTTGGTTGCTTGTCTAATTTCTATATTGATAGAAGTCTGTTTTGCGAAACGGTGCGATTGCCGTAGGTTTTTCTGGTGCTATTTTTTAACCGCGAAGAACTCGGTTTCCAATTCAATGAATTGGAGCATTGACTCGAGAAGCTGTTGATAAAAAGTCGTTTCGGATAAGTTGATTGCTTTGCGGAACAATCGGTGCGTCCAAGCGATATGGTTGCGAAAGAAACTTACAGGAAGGCCAAACGATTCGCTCGGATTCTCGGCCTGAAAACGAAGCATTAATGCCATCATTTCAAACTGCAACCCCGCGTGATCGTGGATGGACATCTCCGTTAACGGCTTCACAATTTCGCGATACTCATTAATCGAGCCCATCACTGTTCCTTGCATATTTCCACTTTCCCAAACGGATTGAAACGGTGGCGCAAAGTCCTTGGGACCGATAAAGATTTTGCAATAATCAATTGCTAGATCTTCGATAAATTCGGGATTCGTAACCGGGGGATCGATTTCTAGCGAAGCCAATACGGGCGACCATTCCTCCGAACGAAACAAATCCAAAGTCTCAGCGTCGAATTCTTTTAGGAGAATACGCGCAAATAATTCGTACAAACCTGCGCGGTTTTCGGCGTCGGTTTCCAGCGTGTCAATTTCGGTTTCATTCATGAGGTGAATCAGTGCAGCGAAGGGTTTTCATTTGCAACCGTCTCAATTGACTTAACACGACCAGTGGTTCATCAATGTTGAACTGGCCGTTAGCTACGCTCGCCAGAGCGTGGGATTCCGCCGTATGGCGACCGTAGCTAAATTGCAATTCAGGTTTGACGTGCCACTAGCCAACCTTGACGATCTTCACAACCGTCGAGTGAAAAGCTTGTTGTCCGGTGACAGGATCTGGCGAAATCGGCATCAGTTTGTTTTGATTCCACCCGTTACCTGTGTTTTGTTTCCACTTCGACGGATCGCCTTTCGAGTCATCTTCCCACCACATGTTTCGTTCCCAATCGGCGTCTTTGTAAGTTTCGCCATCGCTACCGACCAAGTGGCCTCGCGATTTAGAAACCTTCTCGGCCTTGGCGACATTGGTGTACTCCCAATGTCCGCAAGAGTTGCTCATCGCAATTGCTTTCGGATGAAGCCCGGGCATGGTCACGATGGGGACACGCATCTTGCTGACGACAAGTCGACCTGTTTCGTCGCGCACTCCGTGCGTTAGTTGGGGCGACACTCTTTCAAGCATCGTCGAATGATAGGACGTGAGCTCGATCCAATCACCATCCTTCAACCCAAATTTTTCAGCGGTCGCCGGATTCATCCAAGCCGGATTGCTATGTACGATTTCCGCAAGCCATTTTAGGTTCATCGTCCGACCATGGTTGTGAACATTCCATTTGAAGCTGGTCATGATCAACTCGTCATCGTTCATGTCCACGTGCTCGTCCATCTGCAACCAAATCGGCATTTCGTCGATCTCGTGTTCGTTGCCTTTGTGCTGCTCAGGACGGTTCTTGGTTTTGGTGACGCCGCTTTTTTTGATCAAGTCCGTCGAATCTTTGTTGTGACCGACTTGATTGACAAACAAGCTGCGAATCTCAAATTTTCGGCTTGGCGTCTTAAATCCGCGAACTGATTTTTCACCAAGTTTCAGGCCAATTCCAACGCCATCTTTGGTAATGATTCCGTTTTCATCCGTTTCGCTTCCTTCCAATTCATCTGCGGTAAGTTCAACGTTGTAGGGTTCGTAAAACGGCTTGGTCTCCTCGTTTTCCCAAGCGCCTTCGTCGAGCAACCGATCCAGTCCCGATAACTTCGTCTCAGGATTTTCCGGAACGTTGCTGGCCCATTCCTTCATATAATCAAGCGTCGAGCCGTATTCGTACGCTTTTTCCATTCCGCCACCGATCTTGCGAGCAAGTTCAGGGAAGAAATCACGAATGTCACGTGACTCACCCAACGGTTCCACCATGGGCGTACGGATTCCCACGTATGGACGTAGGTTGTACGAAGCTCGCGCATCGAGGTCCCAGCGTTCCATGAATGTGGTCCATGGGAGAACGATATCAGCATAGTGAGCCGTCTCGTTGTAAAAGCTATTTATGCAAACGTGGAATTTAATTAACTCTTCATTGCACATCACATCTTTTGTGAGGCTCTCTTCGGGCCACGTCAACGGAGAATCCAGATTGTAGGTCATGTACGCCTGTAGCTTGGCACGTCCTTGAAGGAGATAGAGGTAAATGATCTCACCCACCTTCATGCGACGCCAAACGTTAGCCAGTGGATACTCCGGTGGGTCCTCGAGCACGCTCCAGGTTTTGGCACCCGCCGGCATTTTGGGTGTCTTGACAATCGGGTCAAGGCCGCCCCATGGGCTCCAGCACCAGCCACCTTTCTTTCCAACCGAACCAACCAACGCATTGAGCAAATGAATCGCCCGATCGTTGTAGAAACCGTTCAGATGGGCCGAGGAACCGCGATTGCACATTGTCGTGGCAGCCGGTGCGGCAGCGGCGAATTCCATCGCAATTCGTTTGATATCGGCGGCAGGAACACCGCTGACTTTCTCAGCCCATTCAGGAGTATGCTCCTTAAGATGGGCTTTCAGATCATCAATGGAAACGTTCGTCCAGGTCGTCAGGAATTCTTCGTCATATTTATTCTGATCCAGAATCCAATTGCACATCCCCAACGCAACGGCACCATCGGTACCCGGAAACGGTGCGAACCATTCGTCACTGTTACCAGCGGTGTTAGAAAGTCGCACGTCGAACGTGACCATCTTGGCACCATTTTTAAACCGTCCATTCTGAATGCGAGTCGCAAACGGAATATGGCCTTGATGGGCTTCGAAGGCGTTCGAGCCAAAATTCAAAATGTATTTGGAATTTTCGCAATCGTTGAGATCCCAATCGCTTTCCCAAAGATAAGCGAGGTTTGCAGCACGTCGGTTACCTGAACAAAGTGAGCGGTGACTTAGCTGCGTCTTCGTTCCGAATGCATCAAGGAATCGTTTGATAGCGTCCTTGCTTCGTTGGCGACCTTGATGAAATGCAAATTCTTCGTGTTGTCCCGCATCACGAATGGCCTTCAGCTTTTCCGCCGTTTCGGTGAGTGCCTCATCCCAGCTGATTCGTTTCCATTTGCCCTCACCCCGTTCACCGACCCGTTTCAGCGGATACAGCAATCGTTCAGGATGATACAGATGATTCAATGACGCTTGCCCGCGAGCGCATAGTTTCCCGCGACTATTTGGGTCATTGGGATTTCCTTCGACCTTTAGAACGCGGCCATCTTTGACGTATCCAATCACCCCACAGATGGTGCTGCAAAGCTGACACATACCAGGTACTTTTTTTGCGTCCTTGTATTTATTCTTGAGTGGCCAATCGCGTTTGGCATTGGGTCCAGGTAACTCGCAAACCCCTGGCATTTTCTGGCCACCGATTTGATAGGGCGCACCTTTCCCCTTTTTCCATTTTTCGATATCCACTCCCCATGGCAGTGGCTTGTCTTGGAGCGAAGATTTGTCTTGCTTGCCATTCAGCATCGCTGTCCCGCCTGACGCGGGTTTTCCAGCGTCTGACAGCGTTAAAGTAGCTTCCTTGGCATTATTGTTTGAATTGGCGTGACCCTTTGTTTCAGCCGCATCTTTCTTCTTTGAACTGCTGCAACCGGAAACACCAAATGCACCAAGAGCGATTGCACCCAATCGCATGAATTTTCGACGAGATTGATTAGGCATTTGGATTCTCCTTCCAGTTGTAAATATTGTATGCATCCGGGCTGTATGATTCGCCTTCTTTAGGGATGCGTTCCTCGACCTCAACTGGGGCATCGCCAGCGAACCACATTCGAGGCTTGGTGCCTTTCTCAGCGCGAAGCTGCGTCGTCCCAACGCCGTTTTCTTCCGCTTCTTTTAGTGCCATAGAGACCTTTGAGTTTTCATCATTGAGATCGCCAAAGTAGATGGCATCTGCCGGACAGGTGTTCGCACACGCCGGTTCCATATCATCTTCGATGCGGTGATAGCAGTTGTGGCACTTGACGGCCTGATTAGCCACTGGGTCAATGTAAATTGCACCGTAGGGGCAAACTTCTGCACACGTGGCATGCCCGCAACAAGAGTTGTAATCGATGACAACGCTGCCGCCGGCGCCTTTCTGCAACGCACCGCATGGACAAGCCTTGATGCAAGGAGCATCTTCACAATGCTGACAGGCCATCGGCATAAACAACCGAGAGACTTTTGGATAATCCCCAACGTCTTTGTAAATCGTTTGGCGAATATAATTGCCCAGCGGCACGTCGTTTTCGGCTTTGCAGGAGACCTCGCACCCGTGACAGCCAAAGCATCGTCGTGTGTCGACGAACCAGCCGTATTTTTTGCCATCCTCCGGAGCCTTCATTCGATCTTTCCAGCGTTCTTCAGGCTGGAAAAGCGGGTTGTCGTCGGTGTTCTTTTCGGAACCCTCAGCGAATTGCGACGCTGCCCCCAAGACAACCAGTCCCGCAGAGGATTTCTTTAAAAAGTCTCGACGCGAACCACCATTACCTGATTGGCTGTCAGAAGTGTCGCCTGTCTTCGTCCTTGAAACGGCGGCCGGATTCGAATTTAACGATTCTGAATCAAACGAAGAATTCTCGCCTTGGCCTGATGGGTTTTTTCGTGTCATTGATGGTCTGTGGAATTGCTCCAGCAACCAGACCACCGACCGGCAGCCATCAGTTGACTGGGAGTCAGGATTTACAAATAAAATTTGAGTTGAACGATTTCACGTCGATAAGTATAGCAAAGGGAAGAAAATTTTGATGCCTCATTTGAGGTGTTTTCATGTTTTTTCTTGGGAGTTTCTAGTAACGAATTTTCCCTAGGAAACCATTTAGAGTGAGCATCATTTCACTAATGTTTTGGCGACGTGTTTCCGTCAGACATGAAATGATCAACGGTTTGGAGGGCTTTTGGGTATTGGTTTTAATCGCTTAAATCAGCTTTTGTCGCATCGCCATATTGTTGAGCTGAGGATCTACTCGATTTGACCACCCCTAAAAGTGAACCGATATCAGGAAGAGCTTTCAATCGAGCTTTTTCTGGCTGTTGCTTTCGCTGGCACTTCCATTTTTCAATCGGTTGCCTCAGTGCTGCGAAGATACCGGACAATAGTCACAGCGAGAATGGTGAAATCGGGCATTTTGAAATCGAGCATGGCCAGTCAGAACATTATGAAGGAGACCATGGGCATGAAGGTGATGGGCATGATTCAGATGAAAAGGGTCACCACCCGAGAGATGGTGATGCGCACGACAAAGACAGCGAAGTCCATCACAGCAAATGGGCTGATGGAGACCAATCAATCCCGTTTTAATTCTTTTCTAATCCGCATCTGCTTGAGAATTTTGCAGTTTCAGAGTTGTTCATCATTCCCAAGGCCGATGGCAAAATCCGATAAAAAGTGGGAAGTTAGCTCCGCCGCAGATATTCGTTGAATTAAGGAAATTACAGAATGTGATTTCTTAACGCAGAAATGCCTTGGAGGAAAAAGTGCGAGTCCACCGCATCGGCTTTCAACTGAGAATTTAAGGCCACTTCAAACGTTAATCATTCGGTTTCCCGTGTGAGTTTCACCTCGGCGTAGAGGTTCCAACTTTTTGGAAAAAATGGTGCGGCAACCCAGGCATTTTCGTTCATTGGAATTGTGACGCCCACGGTAATTTCTTGGACGGCGTTAGAAATTGTTTGAGGAGAAACTGTTGTGACAGCCCCTCGAATGCGAATTCTTCTAACAAATTCCTGAACCGCATCGTCACAGTCGGAAGCTTTTGAATTCAGCAAAATACCTCTGCGAGCTCCCTCGTATGCTGCGTGTTGTGCAGTATCTCGGAGGGTAAATGCTTGAGTAACACCAACCATGCCAATAAAGAACACCAAAATAATGGGGAAGCAAATGGCCAATTCGACTGCTGTCGCCCCGGTTCGTCCGACAGGATTTTGTTTCGGGGTTCTATTCATCAGTGGCTTTCTCTCGAACGTCTATTCGATGTACGCTGAAGGCGGAATATTGGCAATTTCTCGAAAAATGTCTTCCAATGCATCGCCGTCGGGAGCATGGAAGTGCCTTCCATTCCCATTTTCCGCGGTTTTGATCATCGAGTTTTGATCAGCTTGCTTACTGAACGTGACAGTGTAGACCTCGATCCCCAGCGCTGCCGCATCTTCAGCGGCTAGCCATGGTGATCGTCCCTGATTGTATTGGCCGTCCGTCATGACAATCATTGTTTTGAATGCGTGGGGACGAGAGCTGGGTCCAGTAAGCACTTGTGTTGCTTGGTCGATCCCCGCAGAGATATTTGTCGCACCGGCGACAATGTGATCATATTTGTATTTGTTGTCGAGAGTTTGGGCGGCGGTTTGATAATTTGAAGTCGGTTGAACTTCAATTCCAGCTGTGGGTGGCTGGTAGTTCCGGATATTCAACGAATGATCATAAAACTTGTAGTTTACAGCAGACGAATAGCTTACGATCGAAAATAGTTCATTTTGGTTTGTGGTCATTAATTCTTCGGCTAGGCCGTAAACCGCGGGAATCATGGTCGACCAACGACTACGAGTTGGATGTGGCCAGTAGTGCCACCACTGCCAAGAGTTTTTCCGATGTTTTTTGTTTTTACTAGTAGACATTTTGTTGTAGGGATGCTGGCCGTAATCGTACATCCAATTTCCGGTATTCAGATCAAAGTTCATTGATCCAGATCGGTCAATTACCAAGCACAAGTCACGTTCGAGTGCCATGGCCGTTGCGGTGCGAGCAATGCTTTGCTGACCACCGAACACGGGCATAAATCCGACACTGTCCACTTTGCCCGCCGCCGTAACACGAACGGCATTGGCCGGGCTGGCGTTGTCGATAAATTGGAATTCACCGTTTTTTAAGCTCGCAGAGCCGATCTGAATATTTACGTCCAGATTGACCTGATTGCTTTCCCGGATAGCTTTTGGTGACATCGCTAAAGAAACCGACCAGTTGCGATCAACAAGATCTCTTATCTCGCTTGATATGGTTGCCGTGTCAGTTGATCGTGAAAGTGCATCAACACCCCAGCGGGACGCCAAGTCCGACGAGATTTGGGCCGCGGTAAAGTGGCGTTGGTTGTTGGAAATGTTTAGTGTCATGAAAGCAAAAATCATCATGACCACAAACAGGTTGACGACAATAATCGACGATACTCCTCTGCGGTTAAATTTGGAGTTTTTGATGCTCATAATCCTTCCTTTCGATGGAAAACCCTTCCCCCGGACAGCGAGGCCGAGAGCGGGAGGGCGATCGGTATGGCGAGGCGATTGCTTCGAGCAGGAGCTGAGCCTCGGGCTGAAAGGATTCGCCCCGTCCAAGCATTGCCGAATTTGTCCCTGTTTATGCCCAGTGTGGCGTCTTTGATGTCGAATGCGTCACAATACGAGTGAAACGTGGAAATGGCAGCGTCAGCATCTCCTCCACTGGCGGCACCAGCTTTAACCGCTTCAAAAGTGGCGATTTTCAACATTTTTTCAACGTGCCATCGATGAGAAATCTGAATAGTCGAAAATGCAGCAATCAAAAGTAGTGGCAATGTGAGAGCAACTTCGACACATTCAACGCCACGGCGCTTGCGATCTCGAATTCGATTGAGGTGATTTTTTGATTTCGGTTTCATTTTGCTGCTTCATTGGCAATCCGACACCTTGAAAGCCTAGCTTGCAGCCAATTCATGGGTACGAATAATCAAACCAAAATAAATGTTATTTGCAGATGTTAATTGTGGATTATTCGCGTTTTTTGCGTTTTGATTTAACCGTTCAGATGGCAATCGTCAGAATCCGATGCTTTAATAAGCCCGCAAGACGCGAATTCACCTGTTTGATTGATTCACCGGTTGCAGCGGTTTTACGCGAAAAAAACAAAGACGGTCGGATATTCGGCAGGGGCTACCGAAAGAAGTTTTGGGCAAGAGCGGCAATTTGTTGACCGAAAATTGACGAAAGAGTCGATCTGTCGCCATGGAACCCTTTTCGCGTCGATGACTGGCGATCTCTACTGCTTCTTTTAAAATTCCCGCGCTCGTTTTTCGAATTACCCAGTTTCGCAACCAAGTGGATGTCCGATGAACGTGCTGCTGAACATCGTCAATCGATTCAGGAAAACACAATGCGAATGATCACCCGTTGTGATTTGGGTCCTTTTTGATTCGCACGCCGCTTATTGCAAGCTTTCTTCTGCGCTAACGCCGTAGAATTCTTTGTAAAGCACGTTTAAATGGTCGACCGCGTCAGCAATATGCAGCAGCAAAGCGGCCCGCGCCCACATGCCATTTCTTGCTTGGCGAAAATACATGGCCCGAGGATCGTTATCGATATCCGTCGGGATTTCCGCCTCTTCACTATCGCGCGGGAATGGGTGAAGAATCGGTGCGTAATCTTTCATGTGACTGACACGATCCAGTGTCAATTTATAATGGCTCAGGTCCAATTGTTGATAACGCGCCGCTAATTCGGGAGTGTCATGCTCTTTCTGAATTCGGGTCATGTACAAACAGTCCGCTTCTTCGAGAACCGGTTTGCCATTGACGGTTGCATCGAGGGAATCAAGTTCGTAAACGTTGACGCCTTTCCCAATCAGGTTGTCACGTAGATCCGGATCCAACTGCAAAGTTTCGTCTTCGGGAGCGATAAAACACATCGTAACGTTTTTGTACTGCCCAAGAACGGTCGCGAGCGAACGAACTGTTCTCCCCCGACCAAGATCTCCACAGAACGCGTATGTTTTGTTGTCGGGGCCCAACGTAAGATCCGAATACTTCCGTCGCATCTCCATGTATCGGGATCGCGGTGAATTTTCCTTGTGGTCAAATTGAAATGTCCGCTCGATCGTGTACATGTCGAGCAACGCTTGTGTTGGGTGTTCGTCTGAACCGGCTCCTCCATTGATGATCGGAACACTTCGCATTGAGTTTTGTGCGAGATCATTCATCTGGTAAGCACAACATTCGGCAAACTTCGAAACGTTGCTTCGCATGATGATGAGGTCAAAATAGCTGGAGAACATCCGAATCGAATCCATCGGAGATTCTTTTTTGACTTCAGATGAAACGCTGGGATCCCGAACGTCGTTGCATGTAATACCTAGGATTTGGCACGCGGCCATAAACGAAAGGAATGTGCGCGTAGATGGCTGCGTAAAATAGAGCATCGCCCGTTTGTGCGAAAGCAATTCCCGTAACTTGTTGCTTCCTTCTTTTGTTCGAGAAAGGACTCGAATCAATTCGGCGATAAAGCAAAGCTTATCAAGTAACGGACGCGTCAGCTGCGCAGCAAAAATGCAATGCGTAAGTCGGTCTTCCTTTTGGAACTCGGCCGTTTTCATTCGAATCGGGCGATCCAATTGCCACTGGAATGCTGATAGGTCCATTCGTTGCTTTATTGAATGAGTGAGCTGTGTTTAGATGTGGCACCATTGTAAACGAAAGATCGAATACGATAAGGGTTCGGGTTCTATACCATTTGGACAGAATTGGTTTTCAGCATCCACAACTGGGTTTGCCTTCAAGACAAAAAAAGGGCCGACGATTCGCCGGCCCAGTTAGAAATTTTACGTTCGTTCCGTGGTTAAAACGTACCGCTGGATATTATCCTGCGTTGCGACGAAGCCCTTGTTTTGCTACCGAGATCGCTGCCTTTAAGGCCTTGTCTTCAGGTTCGGTTGTTTCGGTTTCTTTTTGGTCTGAGATCAGATCGTAGGACGGTCGCATCGTTGTTTGAACCATAATATCTGGCTCGACACCCCGATCGCTGATCGCGGTTCCAGAGGGTGAATAAAACTTCGCTGTGGTTAACCGAATACCACCCCGTGCAGTTTGCAATGGAAAGATTCCCTGAACCGAGCCCTTTCCATAACTGGTTTCACCAACGATAGTGCCCCTGCGCAAATCGCTGATCGCACCGGCGAAAATTTCGCTCGCACTTGCTGAGTCCCGATCAATCAATACTGTCACAGGCAAGTTGTTCCACGTACCTTGGACGCGTGCTTGATGAATGAAATCTTCTCGCGGGTTTCGTCCTTTGGTCGAGACCAGCACACCGTTGGTCACGAACAAATCGGCTACGTCGACTGCAGCCGTCAATAGACCACCCGGGTTTCCGCGAACGTCAACGATTAAGCTCTTCATCCCTGTTTCATGAAGTCGCCACATGGCTTTTTCAAAATCTGATGCAGTCGTTTTCTGGAAATTGACAAGCTTGATCATTCCAATTCCGTTTTGCCGATCAATAATCGACACATCTTGAACGCTGGGAATATCTACTCGCTCCCGGAAGATTCGAAATGGAATTGGCTTGCCATTTCGATTAATTTCAAGTCCGATCATCGAACCATCTGGTCCCTTCAGCAAATCTGCCGCGGCCTCACCACCAATTTCCTTCACCAATTTTCCCTCGATGGAATTGATGAAGTCGCCCCGAAGTAAACCACTTTTTTCGGCGGGTCCATTTGGTATGACCGACATGATTTGTAAGGAGTCTTTTTTGGGTCGGATTTCGACTCCGAGTCCAACGAAATTTCCGTCGATTTGAGACATGACGTCTGCATATTGGTCGCCGGTAAGGAACGCAGAATAAGGATCAAGAGATGTTGTAGCGCCGTTTAAAAACTCAAACATGGTCGCCTGCGTTGGAATGGCGAGATCCTGATAAAGACCGTTGGCGACAGCAACTGCAAAATCAAAATTGTTCTGACGCGTTCCAACTCGAAATTGCTGAGCGATTTGGTGCATGCGTTGATACGCATAATTGACTTGAGCTTCGGTTCGATCCTGAATGTACTGGTTTCGAAATGCAGTATCGAACAGCGCGACGTCGAGATTCGCGAGGCCCTGCCGAGCAAGTGCAACCCACTCCGGGTTGTCGACATAATGAGTTTCGATTTTCGTCAGAAGCTCACCAAGCATGTTTTGTGCGGTGCTTGGATGAGTGGATATCACTGTCTTAACGAAGTTAGGATCGGCATACCGCCGGTGAACGTCATAATGGGTTCTGGCATTAAAAAGTTTTTGTTGAATCTGTTTCGATTTGTTGTGATCCTTTACCGCCCGTTCGTAAAGAGTGAGTGCGTCGCCCCACAGGCCTTTTCTTTCGAGGTCTTCTCCCGTCTTCAGGATGTCAACAATCACGGATGCCGGTTGAATCGAAATGCTTGCTGATGATACAAATCGGGCGTTGGATTGCGCATGACCATTTGAAACGAACAGGCAGACACCTACGGCAGATGCCATCACAATCTTTGTGATGGACTGACGATTGATTCGTTTTCGCTTAGAAAAACATAGCATGGAATAATTTCGGGCTTGCGTTGCGCTTCGCTTTTCTGGCAACTTCCTGGTGTTTTACAACGACCCTTCCTTGTCGGGCACTAGCGAAGCAGAATTGATCTGGGAGGTGAGTTGTTATGTCTCAGTCTCTGGTGATCAAAGTTTTCCGATGCAGAGAATCCTGAGCATCAGAAGGTGGGGGGGGCGCAAAGCTTCAATTGGCAGTGAACGCTTTTTCTCGCCTGAAGACCATAGATCACGTTTAGCCACCTGTCAAAAAAAGCGGAGTTTTTTTTTGACAATTTAATCGTTTTAATTCGCCTAACGTGTCAGGTTTGACCCGGTTGTTCAGATTGGCGAATCGTGTCCAGTAATAAGGACCTCGATTAACGACGATTCCATTCGAAAAACTGGATTTTAAATTCCAATTTTTTGGCGTCAAATGATCATATCGATGTCTAGTTTGGGTGGCAAATTCTTTTTGCGGTTTTGAATTCGCGGAAGGGATAATCGAAGAATAAGAACTGAATTCTGCGTTGAAGCCGGGTGGATCAATTAATCGTGGTGGGGAGTACACGGGCTGCCGGAGTCTTAGTAGGCTTTATTGGATCCAGCAATTAGATAAAAAAACAAGAGAGACAGATGACATGATCAAACTGAATCAAGGCACATGCTTCAAGAGAACGATTCTTTTCGGCATCCTAATGATCTCGATTTTTGTCTTTGCGTCGACGGCGAGGATTACCGCCGCGCAGTTGATTGCGTTAGCCAACGGTGGTGATTTTTTATCAAGCGACAATGAAGCTGCCGAAACGATCGCAGCGGACTCCATTGCGGTTGCTGTGGATGCGGAGAAATTGGGTTTTGATAGCTCTAAGCTTGATAAGATTGAACTTGAAATGGAATCACAGATTCAGGCTGGAAAAATAGTCGGCTGCTCTGCATTAATTTTAAAGGACAACAAAGTTGCGTATTCCAGAGTTTTTGGGCAACGCGACCAAAAACAAAACGTGCCCGTCGAATTTGATACGATTTGGCGTATCTATTCCATGAGTAAGCCGATCACGAGCGTCGCGGTGATGCAATTGGCCGAAAATGGCAGGATAAAGCTGGACGAGCCGGCATCGACTTACCTACCGGAATTTAAGGAACTAAGGGTATTCAAATCGGGCCGTGGTGACGCTGCGGATGCGACGGTCGAATGTAAAAATCAAATGACCGTTCGAGATTTGCTTCGGCATACTTCTGGTCTGACCTACGGTTTTTTCGGGAACTCAAAAGTTGATCAAGCTTACCGTCGTTCGACCGTGTTGATTACCGACGAAAGAATTGAAAACACTATCACAAAACTAAGCAAGATTCCATTGCTTCATCAGCCGGGAACCAAATGGCACTACAGTGTGTCAACGGATGTGTTGGGACGCATCGTTGAAGTGGCATCGGGAATGACGTTCCGAGAGTACCTTCAAAAACATATTTTCGATCCGCTTGAAATGAAGGACACATTTTTCACTGTGCCGAAAGCAAAGCAAAATCGTTTTGCCGAAATGTACCGATTCGACGGTGGCAAACTTGTACCGGTGGGTATCGCGACGTCGTTCCGGTTTTTGGCCGAAGACAATGCATTTTATTCAGGTGGCGGTGGTCTTTGTAGCACAACGCGAGACTACGTTCGATTTGCTCAAATGCTTTTGGAAGAAGGCGAACTTGACGGCAAACGTTTGCTCAAGAAATCATCAATCAAAGAAATGACGAAAAATCAGCTTCCCAAAGGGGCTGGAAAACCCGGGTTCAAATTTGGACTTGGATTTCGAATTGATAACCAAGGACACTATTTTTGGGGCGGTGCGGCTGGAACTCGGTTTTGGATCGATCCAAAGAACAAGATGATCACCGTATTCATGATTCAAATTAATCCCTATCAAGGCGGTCATGGTGAACGGTTTAAAGAATTGGCATATGAGGCTTTGCGAAAATAGATCGGATTACATATTTCTTTGGACGGTTGGGTGAATGGATTGCAATTCTGTCGTCTCAGGATTGCGTTCTTTTTTTTCGAAAACGATAATTGGAACTCGGAACGCGGGGTCATCGTGGATGGCTGAAAAGAAATTTCATTGATCGAGTTGTTGATGTTCATTTGGATTCAGGGTCGGTAGATCAAATCACCAAATCAGTTTTCCCGCTGAACCGACTTTATGAATCAAATTCATCATGCGAACGGCAATTTGATGTACCCGTTTGAACCCGGTGACCAGCAGGTTTTGTTACCGCAGTCGCTTGACTCCGAATTGCCTTGACTCCGAAAATGTTTTGCTTCGGTCGATGCAGCGGTTGATATAAATAAAACAAGCAGCTTCTACTTTGTCATTGCCTCGCGAGGCGTAGTGTGTTGGCTGAAAAGGTCGCGAAAAGTTTGGTTTTGAGCCGCTTGAGTCGCCAGCTGAAGTCAAAATGAAACCCCAAAAAAGAACTAACGGAAAATCGCTTTGTCAAATAAACAAACTAACTGGCGTCGCATCACAGATTCCAAGATTATTGCTATTCTGCGATGCGAAAATGGTGATCAATTGCTGCACGTGGCGGAGGCGTTACATGCCGGAGGCATTGACGCGATCGAAATCACTTTTACCGTTCCAAACGCCTTGCAGATCATCGAAACCGTCGCCGATCAATTAGGTGACAAAATTCTTTTAGGTGCTGGGACGGTGCTCGATGCTGAAACAGCTCGCTCCGCAATGCTCGCTGGCGCCCAGTTTTTTGTCTCGCCCGGTATTTCATGTTCCATGATCGAGATGTGTCGACGCTACGACAAACTGGTTTTTCCTGGTGCATTGACTCCCACCGAGATTATGACCGCGTGGGAAATGGGCTGTGATGCAATCAAAATATTTCCATCTGACGTTGGTGGTCCCAAACACCTCAAAGCACTTAAAGGACCGTTTCCTCAGATCCCTATGGTGCCGACGGGGGGCATTAACGTTTCGAACATTAATCAATTCTTTGCCGCAGGTGCAATTGCTGTCGGAGCGGGTGGCTCACTTGCCCCAAAGTCGGCGATCGAATCGGGCGATTTTGATCTGATCCGAAAAAATGCAGAATCTTTTATGAATGCGTTGACCAATTAGTTGATCAGAGGCAGGGCCATAAAATCCCAATGCTCGTTTCACGTTCAAATTTGGTAAACTAATTCGTTGCGTTCAGCCGACGGAAGACTGTACTTCATCCAAAAAAGCAAAAGCCAAAAAATGATGAATCAAAATTTAAAAAAACTATTCCTCTTTAGTCTCCTTTTTATGTCTCTTCATAACGCGACCTCCAATTCCTCCATCGCCCAAGACGTTGTGTGGAAATATCCCTCAGCCAAAAAAATCGAACAGGTAGATGATTACTTTGGACAAAAAGTTGCTGATCCGTATCGCTGGTTGGAAAACGATGTTCGCGAGGACAACGAAGTTGCGAATTGGGTCGAAAAGCAAAATAAGTTGACCTTCGGATACCTAAAAGATCTCCCGTATCGAGAGAAGATTGAAGGTCGCATCACCGAGCTGTGGAACTACGAAAAATACGGTTTGCCGAGAAAAGCAGGTGACAAGTATTACTATTCCAAAAACGATGGACTCCAAAATCAATCCGTCGTTTATCAAATGGACTCCCTAAATGGAGATCCGAGCGTTCTGCTCGACCCCAATAAATGGTCCGCAGACGGTACGATCGCCCTGGCGGGAATGACCTTCAGTGACGACGGTAAATTCATGGCGTACGGGGTTCAGGACGGTGGCTCGGATTGGCGGACATGGAAAGTCATGAACGCGTTGACGGGAGAGATTTTGAACGACGAATTGAATTGGATCAAATTCAGCGGTGTCAGTTGGTCGGCTGACAACAAAGGGTTTTTCTATGGCCGGTACGACGAACCAGAAGAAGGTGCAAAGTTCCAAAGCCTCAATAAAAACATGAAAGTGTATTATCACTTGGTCGGTACAAAACAGTCGGCTGACAAGTTGATTCATTCCGATTCAGCGAATCCAGACTGGGGCTTTCAGACGTCTGCTACTGAAGATGGCAAGTACTTGGTGGTGACCATTTGGAAAGGGACCGCGAACAAATACCGGGTCAACTATAAAGATCTTTCAGACGACGCTAACCCGATTAAAGAATTGATCACCACTTTCGACAACGAATTTTCATTTATCGGAAATCGAGACAGCTGGTTTTATTTTTTGTCGGACTGGAAAGCTCCAAAAAAGTCGGTTATCGCGATCGATGTGAAGAATCCATCGCGAGAAAATTGGAAAGTAATCGTTCCGGAGGCGGATGAAGCATTGGATAGTGCTGGCTTAGTCGGCGGGAAGCTTGTTGCCGATTATTTGAAAGACGCGAAAACACAAATCAGAATCTTTGATCTCGACGGAAAATTTGTGCGTGAAGTCAAGTTTCCAGGCATCGGAACCGCCTCCGGATTTGGTGGCAAACAAAAACAAACTGAAACGTTTTACTCCTTCTCGAGCTTTGCGACTCCGCCAACGATTTATCGCTACGACATGGATTCAGGAGAAAGCAAGGTTGTCCGACGCGCTAAGGTCGCGTTTGATCCGCAGGACTATGTCGTCAGCCAAGTCTTCTATGAAAGCAAGGACGGTACAAAAATTCCAATGTTTATCGCTCATCGTCGTGACATTAAATTGGATGGTACCAACCCTACTCTGTTATACGCGTACGGGGGGTTCAGTATTTCCCTCACACCCGGTTTTTCAATTAGTCGCCTTCAATGGATGGAGATGGGCGGAGTATTTGCAATGCCCAATCTTCGAGGTGGTGGGGAATACGGCGAGCCATGGCATCTTGCAGGAACGAAAACTCAAAAACAAAACGTGTTTGACGATTTTATTGCCGCAGCAGAATATTTAATCGAACGAAAGTACACCTCAAAAAAACATCTTGCCATTCAAGGCGGAAGTAATGGCGGACTCTTGGTCGGCGCTTGCATGACACAGCGTCCTGATCTTTACGCTGCATGTTTGCCGGCTGTGGGCGTGATGGACATGCTCCGATTCCATAAATTTACAGCCGGTCGGTTCTGGGTCGATGATTACGGCTGCAGCGAAACAAGCCAAGAAGAATTTCGGGCCTTAGCGGCGTATTCTCCCTATCACAATATTAAGGACCAAACGGAATATCCTCCGACCTTGGTCACAACCGCGGACACAGACGACCGAGTCGTACCAGGGCACAGTTTTAAGTTTGCTGCTCGGTTACAGGAGGCTCAAACCGGTCCTAATCCAACGTTGATTCGTATTGAGACTCGAGCTGGTCATGGTGCCGGAAAGCCGACCTCAAAGATCATCGAAGAAATTGCCGACCAGTGGGCGTTTTTAATAAAACATTTGGGGGCGAATCCGAAATTCGACAAATAGGGTTTGTCTGGTTTTCAAAGGACACCGCCGTCGCTATTCGAATTGAAACTTGTGAGACAGACGGGTTAAGTCAACGTTGAGCTACCAATTGGTGTCCACGAAATCAGAGTTGGGCTGTTAAACAGTGGGAAATTTCGTGTTGGCGATTTCGTGTTGCGCTACAAATCAGAGGCAACCTGCAATTGGATGTGGATAATTCGTGTTACATTGGACACCGTCCGAAACGGAAGAATCAGGCCAGGTTTTGCCGTTCTGAGAGCCCGTTTATTCAACGTTGGCAACGACGTGAGTTCGTGATTTTCTTTCGAGCGATCGAAGGCAGCATTGAGGTCTCTCACCTCGTTGAAAAAAACCATAACAAACGTCAAGCGTAAAAACCACGTTGGCCGACCGGTAGACATGGTTTAAGGGTGATTCCAAAAGCTCCAAACTGGGCGATGATACTGGGTAAATGCGATTGGTCGATTGCAAACGCAAAGTGCAAGCGATTACCATCGTCACCGAGCTGATTATCGGGCACGCCAGAGATTGAAATATGGCCAAGGCTGGCCGCTTTACATTCAAGCTCGACCTGGTGCTCTGTTGTGTCGATCCGCGCGGAGTCAGCGGTGTCGTAAGGGATATTGCAGTTGTATGCGAAAAGCAGCGAAATGGCCTGTGACAAGCGAAACTGAACTACGAGAAATCGTACCAATGCCAGCCCGCGTTGCCAAAAAAAGAAAGGTGCGCCTAAGATCAAGCGTAAAAAACATGTTATGTGCCACGGGCCACTGGGCCAGACCAAACGTAGCAATAGTATTGCTCACCGCCTACAACAGGCTCTTAGCGGTCAATCGGAGTGTCGTGCCGTTGCGAACCTGCCTGACGGCGATCCGAAGAGCAGTAAACGCGTAACCGATTGTCAAACAGAGCATCGAGAGGGTCGAGAACAGCGTCGGTTACCCAAGCATCACGGTCAGCGTCGGGCATCTGTTTGTATGGATTGAAGTGGTTGTGAGTGATCTTGGTAAGAGAGACCGTGGCCTCGTCGCCGTCATCGTGGATTTCGAGGTCGCCAAGCTCAGTGCAGGGACAGGTCAAGCGAGCGAACGGCTGTGACGCATCACGATAGGTAAGCGGGACGTCCGGGAAACGCTCTCGAAGTGAAGGCGCTAGTGAATCGCGAATCATCTAGTGGCACATAACGGAAGGTTTTTGCGACACTTCCCTGAGCGAACCGAGCGATGTTTGAACTGCGAGAAATTCTGCCAAAGCAAGCCCGCTTGGCCAAACGCGGAAGGTGTGCCGAAGGCCAGAGTGTAAAAATCATGTTTTCAAAAACGAAACAATCAATCAATGGTCCGGCGGCAAAGCGTCAGCAAGTGGTCTGCGCCCTTCACCCCACCCTGCCGGTCGTTGATGCCCGCAATGTAATTCTTCGTTGCCGCACCATACGGTGATATATCCCATTTTGTGCGGCGGATAAGCGGAAATGCCTTCTTCATGGAACGCGATTTCAAAGTTCACTTTGGGATCGGTGATCAGGGCGCGAATCTCGAATTCGTCGCCGGGTGTGAGCCAGAAATCTTGCGCTTCGGGTTCGGTGAAGATCATAAGCAGTTTGTCACCGCGATTGTCGACAGTCTGGCGGCGTTCCATCATCGAAGTGATTCGCTAGTATCCTGCAAAATTTTTCTGGCCGTCAACGTGTAGGAAAGTTTGAGAACCGTCCGTTGGTTCAATACATTTTGGGTCGCCACTTTTTAATCTTATCTTTTCCTCCAAGTTGAACCATTGACTTGGTAAATCTCAAGATTGCTTTGCAGGTTTTTTACAGGAGAGCCTCTGAAAAATGAGAACGTTATCTTGAAAATGGGCAGCTCGACACTATGCCTTTCAACTCAGAAAGTTTTCGTCTTCATCTGTGCGAGCCGTGCTAATTTTCGCGATGGGGCATTCGTGGGCGTATCTCCGTCTGACGCACGGAGAAAAACTCCGCCGGTAGAAACGGATCTTCAATGCCCGAATGATCGTCACAGCTAATTGGACGGCGGTGGGAGTGCCCTCGATCATCGATTCAGCATTGGTGCCAAGCCCAGTTAATCACCGCATCTTGCGGAGCTTATCTGACCGTGGCTGGTCGATGCTGGACCCGGTGCTGGCGCAAGTGGTTGTTTTCGTGAGTGAGAATGTGAAGGGCTTTGATTCAGAGTTTGATTCATCATGAATCCCCTTAAGGAGATAATGGTGAACAAGCGTCCTTAAGGTCGCTGAGGTTTGAAATGAAAGACCGTTCAATCGACGAAGAGAGGCGGCATCGAAATGAAAATGTGTATGGTCAAGGGAGGCGAAAACACCGCGGGGCGATTCCTACGCGGTTTAACAAGTGTAGATCGATCTTGCACTGTTGGGTTTGCTTGACGTTTTTGAGAAGATCTAGAAGTGCTTGAATCTGGTTTGCATGGAACTAGAAAGCATTTTCTTGCTCAAGAAAGCAG